>NC_011297.1:1800000-1959987 GCF_000020965.1 Dictyoglomus thermophilum H-6-12
TGTGGCTTCATCTCTTCTAAGCCCTGTAAACATTCCTCCTGATATGGTAGAACCAGATCTCGATACTCCAGGGAAAAGAGAGAAAACCTGCCAAAATCCTATAATTAGCGCTCTTTTTACATCCATATCTTTTATTTCAAGATTTTTTTTGGAAATCTTCTCAAGAATTAGAAATACAATACCAAAAGATATTACTCCCAAAAGGATTATCCAAATAGAAAAAGAATAAACTTGAGGCTGAGAGATTTTCTCCACTAATGGATCAAGAAAAACCCCTAAAACTCCTGCAGGCAAAGTAGCGAGGATAATAAGTCCCAATATTCTTCTTTTCTCTCCCCCTATAAATATGCTCACTAAGAACTCCCACCAGTCTTTTATAAAGTAAAAAAATACTGCTAAAAGAGTCCCAAGATGAAGTCCTACATTAAAAGAAAGCCCAAAATCAGGAATTTTGACAAGATAGGGTATCAAAATAAGATGAGCAGTACTACTTATAGGAAGAAATTCTGTTATTCCCTGCACAATACTAAGAATAATAACCCAGAAATTCATATCTACCTCCTATTTTCCAACACAGAAATTTTCAAAGATTTTATCTGTTATATCTAACGAGACTTCTTCTCCAAGAATCTCTCCAAAAGCTCTATCCATATCGTATATGATATCTCCCAGAACATCTAAACTTTGAGGAAGATTTTTAAGTACATTTAATCCCTCTTCACAGAGATTATAAACCTCTTTTAATTTTTCTCTATGGTACATATTAAGAAATATTCCATCCTCAACATCCTGAGATGTAATATGCCTCTCAATAACCTTCTCGATCTCTTCTATACCTTTTCTCTCTTTAGCAGATACAAATATCTTTTCTATATCTTTGGGAAAAACAGATAAATCTACCTTTTGAGGAAGATCTATTTTATTCACCACAAGAATTAGTTTTTTATTCTGATAACTTTTAATCTTTTCCAAAAGATTGATTTCTTCTTCTGAAGCCTCGCAACTTCCATCAACCACAAAAAGAATCAAATTAGATTTTTCAAGAATTTTTTCTGTCCTTTCCATTCCCATCTTATCCAAAATATCCTTAGGTATTCCAAGGCCTGCAGTATCATAAATCTTTACCAGATGACCCGAAGAAAGATAAAGCTCACCCTCTATATAATCTCTGGTAGTACCAGGAATAGGGGTTACTATTGCTCTATCCTCCCTCATCAATGCATTAAAAAGGCTTGATTTTCCAACATTAGGTCTTCCCACCAAGATAACCCCATATCCTTCCCTAATCCAATCCCCTTTTTCTGCCTTTTCTAGCAAATCAGAAACTTCTTTTTTTATTTCCTCAATATTCCTTATCCAATCTTCTTTCTCTTTTTCTTCCACATCTTCAGGAAAATCTATAGAGGCTTCCAAGTATATCCGAAGATATTCCACCTTAGACTTTAAATCCCTAAGCTTTCTTGATAATTCTCCTTTTAATTTTGACAAAGCCCTTTTTAAGGCTATTTTACTTTCTGCCCTTATAATCTCATTTATACTCTCTGCCTGTAAGAGATCAACTTTTCCATTTAAAAAGGCCCTCTTGGTAAATTCTCCTCTTTCTGCAATCCTTGCTCCCTCTTCCACAAGGATCTTTAATATCTCCTCAAGAATAATAGGACTCCCATGAGTAAAGATCTCTACCATATCTTCTCCAGTGTAAGACTTAGGAGCCTTATATACTGCCACGAGTACTTCGTCTATAATTTCATTCTTATAAACTATATTTCCATAATGAATGGTATGAGAGAGAACCTCTTTAAGATCTTTTTCTTTTTTAGGAATAAAGATCTTCTTAACAATATCTATAACATCAGGCCCACTTAACCTTATGACCCCTATAGCACTAAAACCAAGAGGAGTTGCAATAGCAACAATATTATCTTTCATCTTCTTTAGGTGCTATTACTACCCTTCTTTCGGGTTCCTCTCCAACACTATATGTAATTACATCAGGATCATTTTGTAAAGTTAGGTGAATAACTCTCCTTTCTCTCGAATTCATAGGCTTTAAATGAAACTCTTTCTTTTCTTTCTTAACCTTCTCAGCAATCTTCTTAGCAAGATTAGATAGATATTTTTCCTTTCTTTCTCTATAATGATCTATATCAAGGATTACTATCTCTGAAATCTGGTTCTTAGCAGCAAAAAGTCTAAGTATGAATTCAAGGGAAGATAGAGTTCTTCCTCCAGGACCAATTAATTCTCCTAAATTTTCTCCCTCTAAATTAATTTTAATATATCCTTCCTCTCGTGTTATCTTTATTCTTGCCTTTAAATTTAATTTGTTCAATACATTTCCTAAGAAACTCCTCAAGACATCTTCAGGATCCTTCTTTATCCATGCTAAAATTCTAAAGGGCTTTGATCCTATTCCAAGAATACCTTCCCTTCCATATTCTAGAATCTTATAATCAATTTTATCCAAAGGAACCTCTAAAACAGCCTTTGCCTTGAGGAGAGCATCCTCCAAGGTTTTTCCCTCAGTCTCTATCTCCTTCATGATTATTAGCCCCCCTTATGGAGTCTAAAAACAATCACTTGTTGTAATAACTGGAATAAACTTGATACCAACCAGTAAAGCATAACTCCAGCAGGCACCTTATATAGCAGAAACATACCTGTAAATAGCATAGTGGTAAAAATATTCATAATTCTTTGCTGGCTTTTTTGCTCTGGAGAAGAAGCTAAAGAAGAAAGTTCTCCAGAAAAATAAGTAACAAGAGCCATGACAATAAGCAAAATATAATCAGGCTTTGTTAGATCAGAAATCCACAAAAATTTAGGCGTAACAGCATACTTATAATGAAGTAATAGCTGGTAAAGAGCAATCAATATTGGGAACTGAATCAGCAAAGGAAGACACCCCATCATAGGATTAATTTTATACTGTTGATAGAGAAGCATTATCTGTTTATTCATCTCTTTGGGATCATCTTTAAATTTTTCCTGAATCTTTTTTATCTCTGGTTGAATTTTTTGTTGCATAAAAAGGCTCTTTAATTGGGCATGGGTCAAAGGATAAAGAATTATTCTAACAAGAATAACAAGGAAAATAATTGCAACTCCATAGTTTCCTGTTAATTTATAAAAAAGTTCTAAGATATATCCAAGCCCATTAGCAAGTGCATTTATCATTTATTTTTCCTCCTTTTTAATTTCAATTCTAAGAATTCTTCTTTTGTAGGTACAGGATCGTATCCCCCAGGATTAAAAGGATGACATCTCAAAATTCTTTTTATAGCAAGAATTCCTCCCTCAAAAGCCCCAAACCTCTCAATAGCTTCTAAGGCATAAGTAGAACATGTGGGGTAGAATCTACAACTTTTAGGAAGAACAGGTGAAATAAACTTTTTATAAAACTTTATAAGGATAATTAACAAACCTCTCATTGTTCTTTTAAAGCCCCGGCCTTTTCCCATATTTTAATAAGCATATCCTTAACTTTATGAAAATCCAGATCCTTTATATTTTCTCCTGGTTTTACTATTACAAGCATCTCTATGTCTTCTCTTAAATAAGGTCTATGAAGTCTATAAACCTCTCTTATGAGTCTTTTTATTCTATTCCTTACTACAGCCTTTCCAACTTTTTTATTTACACTTATTCCAATACGCCTTTTCTCTGCTCCTTTTCTAATATAAATAATAAAACTCTTAGAGAGGGAATAAGGCCTTCCCTCTCTTAAAACCCTTAGAAAATCTTCTTGCTTCCTTAATTTTTCTTCCTTAGGAAAAGAAAAAAGTCCCAATTATACTGTAAGTCTCTTTCTTCCCTTTGCTCTTCTTCTCTTAATAACTCTTCTTCCACCTGGTGTCCTCATACGGGCAAGAAATCCATGAACTCTTTTTCTGTGATGCTTCTTAGGCTGATAAGTCCTCTTCATTTCTTACCCTCTCCCTTTCTTTAGCATTTATAAAATTTAAATAAATACAACGTAATACTAACAAAAAAGTATTTTATCGTCAAGGTAAGAATTCTGGAATATAGGTTTTTCCACCTTTTATAAGTTTTAAATTTTCAGGTAGAGAATTTATGTTGTTCAAAACCCTCTTTCTTATAGAGTCAATCTCCTCAAAATCTCTAACTATTTGTCCCTCCCTAATAAGAGGTTTTAAAAGAGGTCTTTTACCAGGAAGGAGTTCCGAATTAAAAAGCCTTATTGTATCGCTATAACCATTACCTCTATGTACTTGCTTCGCCCCAGGCATATTACCAACCTTAGCAACGGGATTTCCATCTACCTCTACGATCTTTAATGCAAAATCAATAACAGGTGCGTTAGCTACTCTCGTACCTACTCCAAAAGCATCAGCATAATCATAAAATCTCTCTACTTCATACTCATCTAAACCGCCACTTAAAAATATCTGAACATTACTAAATCCTCTTCTCACAAACTCCCACTTTATATCTTTTATCAAATAAGCATAGTCTTTACTATCTATTCTTACCCCCGAAAGTTTCTCTTTTAATGCCTCTAAAGCATTTATCGCACCTATTGTGGGAGATCCATAAGTATCTACCAAAGCAATGCGTGGGACTTTGGGGTCTACATACTGATCAAAGGCTAAAAAGGCTTCTTTTTCATCTCCTATTATAAGGATAAGAGCATGAGGCATAGTACCCACAGGAGTTTTGAAAATATACTTAGCTCCAAGAACATTTGAAACTCCGTCAAAACCAGACACATAAGTACAATACTCAACAACAGGTGACAAAAAAGGATGTTGCCTTCTGGTACCAAAGCTATAAATTTTTTTATCTTTTGCAGCTATTCTTACCCTTGCCGATTTTGTGCCAATACCCGACATAAAAGAAATAAATCCAAGAATCGTAGTTTCATATCTTGCAAAATCTTTATACTTTCCCCTTATTTGTAATACGGGCTCATATGGAAAAAATATTTCTCCTTCGTCCATAGCATAAACATCCACAGGTAAACCCTCTAAAAGTTTTGCTACCTCGTAAATTCCAAGTACAACTCCAAACTGATAATTTTCATCGGGAAAACTCTTGGTAAAAAGCTCCATAACCACATCAGGGTTTTTACCCATACCTTCCAGAACTTCCTCTGTTCTTAAAAAATAAGCATCAGTATTTAGACCACTCTTTATCTCTTCGGGTTTTGCTATAAGAAATTCTTTCAATTCTTTATTCCTCCTATCTCTCCAATATTTCTAATAATTCTTGTGTAGTATATATTTTCGCATTATGAATATCTTTCATATATTTTAAAGCCCTCTCATGTTCCTCAGGAACAAAAGAAGCTGTAGCATCAGAAACCACTATAACCTCAAAACCTCTAAAAAAGGCATCGGCGGAATTATGAAGTACACAAATATGGGTGCTTGTACCTGTTAATATTACTGTATCCACATTCAAATTCCTAAGAACTTCCTCAAGATTAGTCTTATAAAATCCACTATATACTTTCTTTTTAATTACATAATCGCCCTCTTGAGGAGAAAGTTCAGGAATAATCTCAGAACCTTTATCTCCTTCCATAGCATGTTTTCCCCATAGAGAAAGTTCTTTATCTTCTTCTGTGTGAGCATCCCGCAAATAGATTACTGGAATATTCTTTTCATGAGCCTTATCAATAAGAAGTCTAATATTAGGAACAATCCCTTGAGCATAAGGATTACCAAATTTGCCAGTTACAAAATCAACCACCATATCTACAATTATCAATGCAGGACGCACTTTCACCACCTCCCCAAAATCCCACCAATTTGATACTATTATAGCAAATAATAAGGGATGGCATAAAGCCACCCCTTTTAACCCAAGTCTATAATTAAAAGCAAAATAAAATTATTTCTTACCCTTTGTAAAATACCAAATTACAAGAATAATAACAATTACGATCAGTGCCCACCAATACCATGCCATTTACTATCCCCCCTTTCCTAAATTATGCTTAATTCTAATCCCTATCTTCTATTATGTCAATCCAAAGCTTTCTATATCTTGGACCATCAAATTCTGCAAGAAATATCCCCTGCCAAGTACCAAGTTTTAATTTTCCATCTCTAATAAAAACGAAGGTATTAACTCCAACTATAGTAGATTTAATATGAGCTGGAGAATTTCCTTCTAAATGGGTATATGGTAAATTTTGGGGAACTATCCTCTCATAAGTATTTAATATATCCCTCACAACGCTTGGATCATAATTTTCATTTATTAAAATTCCACAAGTAGTATGAGGCACATAAATAAAACAAATTCCATTCTTTATCTTACTCTCTTTAACAACCTCTTCTATCCTTTCAGTGACATCCACAAGGGCAGTTTTCTGAGGTGTAGATACAGATATTTCATAAAACATTACCCCTTTTTCCTCCTTTCCTTATTTCTTTTAAAGATATTTCCATTATAATAAATTATAGGCGGAGGTGATATATTATGGGCAACGAATGGAAAGGAAAAATCATTAAGATAGATGACTATAGATTTATGATTCCAAAAGACTATAAGCCTTTAATGAGAGTAGATGGGATAATTTTTGCTGATGACAAACTTATGGAGGATATTCTTAAAGATCAATCTCCTGAACAAGTAGCAAACGTAGCATCACTTCCTGGTATAATTAAACATTCTTTAGCAATGCCTGATATTCATTGGGGGTATGGCTTCCCCATTGGCGGAGTAGCTGCTATGAAGAAAAAAGGAGGAGTCATATCTCCAGGAGGAGTTGGGTATGATATTAACTGTGGAGTCAGACTTATAAGAACAAATCTTACTAAAGAGGATGTAGTGCCAAGGCTTAAAGAACTTGTAGATGCCTTATTTGATAAAATACCCGCAGGGGTAGGTTCTGAAGGAGATCTAAGAGTAAAAGGAAAAGAACTTGATGAAGTCTTAGAAAAAGGAGCTCAATGGGCTGTAAAACAAGGATATGGATGGAAAGAAGATTTAGAACATATAGAAGAAAGAGGAAGATTAATTTATGCTAATCCGGATAAAGTCTCGAAAAAAGCAAAAGAAAGAGGAGAATTCCAACTTGGAACCCTTGGATCAGGTAATCACTTTCTTGAAGTACAAGTAGTAAGTAGAATCTTTGAGCCAGAGATTGCAGATAAACTTGGTCTATTCCCTGATCAGATAGTAGTAATGGTACATACAGGATCCCGAGGATTAGGACACCAGGTAGCAGAAGATTACATTAGGGTAATGAAAGGTGCAATGAAAAAATATGGAATTGAAGTACCTGATATCCAACTTGCTTGTGCTCCTTTTGACTCTCCCGAAGGGCAAGATTACTTCTCAGCAATGTGCGCTGCTGCAAACTTTGCATGGGCAAATAGACAAATGATTACTCATTGGGTAAGAGAGGTATTTGAAGAAATATTTAGAGAAAGTGCAGAATCCCTTGGTATGAAGTTAATATATGATGTAGCCCATAATATTGCAAAACTTGAAGAACACGATGTAGATGGAAAACTTGAGGAGGTAGTAGTACATAGGAAAGGAGCAACAAGAGCTTTTCCTGCTGGACATCCAGATCTACCAGAAGACTATAAAGATATAGGACAACCAGTAATAATTCCTGGAGATATGGGAAGATCATCTTTTGTTTTAATAGGTACTCAAAAAGCTATGGAACTTGCCTTTGGATCCACATGTCATGGGGCAGGAAGAACCCAAAGTAGAAGCCAACTTTTAAAAAGTGGAAGAAGGGCCTATGAAATTGAACAAGAGCTTTTAGAAAAAGGAATTCTGGTAAGAGCTGCTTCCAAATCCTCTCTTGTGGAAGAGGCCTCAGAAGCATACAAAAATGTAGTAGATGTGGTTAATGTAGTTCACAATGCTGGACTTTCTAAGAGAGTAGCTCAGATGAAACCAATTGCTGTAATCAAGGGATAAAAAATCAGGGGGAAGGTTTTTCCTTCCCCCTTAACTCTAAAAACTCATATTCAAGCCAACTCTATGATAAACTCCCCCAAGTCTTAATGAATATAACATGGCGTAATCAAGAGCTATATTATCCTTCTTAAATCCAATCCCAAAAGTAGGAGAATCTATGTTCCATCCTAACCTAACAGCTAAATTTTTATTTATAATATATTCTCCTCCAACATGATAAGTTAAATCGGGAAAATCAACATCACCTGCTATGGTAAATCTATCTGTTTGATACGAAATACCTGCTTTAACTGTTGTAGATACACTCTCATGATAACCTTCTTCACCATTATACCAATATACATTACTGTACAAATTGTAAACAGTAACTCCAATTTTAAAATTATGTGTAAGTCTAAAAATTAACCCCAAATCCAAGCCTATGCCATCTCCAACATAAGGCTGAGGTAATGAAACCCAAAGCCTCTTTATATTAACACCTAAGGCAAGATTATTAAATAAAATCTTTGCCGCAGAATAACTAATTACATTTTCTGAATAAGAAACTCCTAAATCCTCTTGAGGCGCAATACGGGTATAATAAATTGCAGAGGCCCAAAGACCATTGTCTGGAACTGCGAAAGAAAGTAAATTACCCGTCATATTTACCTGTCCGAAGCCCAAACTATCAGGAACTAACCCTATATATTGATAAGATATTAAAAGCTGCGAATTTGGCAATCTTGCTGCAAAAGCAGGATTATATGTTGCGCCATTAATATCTCCTTCAACAGCTACAAAAGCACCCCCCATACCTATTGCCTTTGGACTCCACCCCGTAGTAGGACCCTCAGTAAAGCTACCAAAAACCTGAGCATAGCCTATAGAAAGAACTCCCAATAATAATATGGTTAAAACAAACAATTTTCGCATACTTAAGACCTCCTATTTCCTTATTACTTTATCAAAACAATTCCTTTAAATTTCACTTTTGTTGCTCCTGAACTTTCTTTAATAGTTACTTTTATAAGGTAATATCCATTAGGAAGTAATCTACCTAAATTATCCTTTCCATCCCATATAACTGTATCTATCGCTTGAGGAGTATTAAAGGTATGGTTATAAATAGTTTTAACTAATTTTCCGTTCATTGAATAAATATCTATGGTGACCTCTGTTATATTCCCCGATGTTGCTTGGAACTGGAAGTCTATCCTTAAATTACCTTTCTTAGGCGAGAAGACCGAAGGAGAAACCACAAGATCTCCTGTAGGCTGAGCTGATTCTAAGTTAAGAGTAAATGTATATGTCTCATCAAGAGAATTACCAGTTCTATCGGTCACTTTTAATATCACTGTATATATTCCTTTTGTCCAAGTATAAGAGGAAACATTCACCCTTAAAGTAGCAGTTAAGTAATCCTGCGATACTTGATAAGTGTAGGTTCCTACGTCAATTCCCGAAGGATCTTTAAGTTTCAAATAAGTTTTTCCAAGATCAACATCTATTCCTGATGTGCTGTCCTTGACTTCCACTGATATTTGAGATGGAGGAATAACCAATGTGGCTCCCTTACTTGGTGAGGCTGATGTTATGTAAGGCTTAGCTCTATCTAATATAAAATATGTAGAAGTCGATGCTACATTTCCAGCATTGTCATACAGAGTGATATTTAAATCATATCTACCATCTTCAGACAAGATTTCTGAAGACAAGATTGCATATAACAAATTCTGAGAAGGATCCTTTTCAAATTTAAGACTAGTACTCCCCGAAGGAGAAGAAATATTTAAGCTTGATCTATCAAGATCTATTCCACTTCCAGTCTCTAAATAGACAACAGAAACCCTATCAACCTTTGGAACTAGCCCTGTTGGGGCTACAGAAATGATTGTAGGTTTTGTAAAATCTACAGAAAATCTTATACTTGTAAAAAATGAGTTTCCTAATATATCTGTAGCCTTTATTATAAGATAATAATCACCATCACTCCAATTAAATCCGTTAGGAATATTGAGAATAAGAGTAGCACTATTAGTATAAGTCGAATTAGTAGGATCATAAGTATAAGTTGAAGTAATCTCAGGGCCTGCTATGACTTCAGTACCTCTTAACAATTTAAGAAAAGTATTATTTGAGGATAAATCAATTCCAACTCCATCATCCCTAACAGTTACTTGTACTTGACTAACTGTATAATTAATACAAGTATAACTTAACGATGAACTAACTACGTATGGTGGCGTAGTATCAAGGATAAAGGAAGAATTAGTGAAAGTAGCATTTCCTGCCTTGTCAACCAGATAAACACCCAAATTATAAACTCCATCTTTCAACTGAAGATCATTTGGAATATCAGCAATAGCTAAACTCGAAGAAGTTTTAGATTTATTGAAAACCAATTTCCGAGAAGCACCATCAGGCAAAAGCAACTCGATATGAGATCCTACAGGAGGATATGGATAATTATCCCATAGGTTAAGTCCAGAACCAATATCCTGGTATTGAACCTCAATCTCCGAAACTTTGATTACAGCATTTTTAGGAGAAATATCAATTATCTGAGGAGCAGAATTATCAATTATAAAACGAGATGTAACAAGTTCTCCTTTATTACCCTTTTTATCTACTGGAATCACCTCAATTGTGTAATAGCCAGATGTTAATGTGGCTGCAAATGTCCAATATAAGGTATCAACCCCATTATTCGACTGAATACCTCCTACATATCTCCCAATAGTATCTTTTACCCTAATAGTAGACATGTCTAAATCAGGCCCCACACCATTCCCATCATCTAATATGGCAGAAACCACCTTAATATCACTTACTAAGCTTCCATCTTTAGGAGAAATTGTAAGTACTTTAGGAGGAGTCGTATCTTCAGGAAGAGTGATTATCTCGCCTAAAACCACATTAGTAGTCAATGGTTTTAAAGGAACTGAAATTATAGCACCATTTGAAGGATCAAGAATTGTATAAGTAGCCTCTAAAACCACTTTGTATTCTCCCACAGGATTACCCAAAACCTTATACCACCAAGAACCCGTATATGTAGGATCTTCCTTAACTAACTCTAGATCTTTCTCACCGTACCAATAAAAAACAGTGGTAGAAGTAACGTTATCATACTGAAAACTCCTTACATAATTGGCTTTTGTATCGTAAATGCTTATTTTTATACTTGGGATTGTAGAATTAGGTGGATCCGTATTAAAAGTTATGCCTACCCCTCCTATAACTATACCAGATTGATCAAGATAGTAAGAAGGGGTCAAATTAAAAAATGGATTATTAACAAAATAAGAATATGAAAGAGTATATGTAGCATCGGGTCTTAATGAAGAGCTAAAAGGATTAGGAGTAGCTATTAGGCTATTTATACTGATATCAGGTATGTCTAAAATAAGTTTACCAGTTGCGGAATTTGTATTCCCTGCGTAATCTGTCGCTGTGATTGTATAGATAACTATCCCCTCTCCTGCTAATGTGCTACCAAAATATCCATCCCATTCAAGATTATATGTACCATCGTTAGGACAAACTCTTCCATTCCAGTCGGGAACTGTGTAAACACTATTATTACTGTCTCTTAATGTAACAGTAACTGTAGCATACTCACTTAAATAAAACGAAATAGTAACCTTGTCTCTAAAACCATCACCATCGGGAGAAAATGGATTTGGAATTGCCGATAAATTTTCAATAGATGGTTTAGTTTTATCTGCTTTAGCAGAACCAATAGTGGAGGTATAAAGATTATTGTTAGCAGTAGTACTTATAACATAGCTGTAAAGCACTCCATCTTTTGTATTTGTATCTACGTAAGTATTAGTACTAACCGAAGTATACACATAAGCTGGATAGGGATTTCCTGCTCCCTCTATCCTATAAATTGTATAAGACGTAGCTCCCGGTACAACATCCCATCTAAGTTCTATTCTTCCACCAGAAAGAGGCTTTGGATAACCAGAAACCCAAGATATGGTTTGAGCATAGGATATGGAAAAGAGTAATAAAATAACAAAAAACAAAAGAATTAGAATATTTTTATAGTTTGAAGAATTTATCCCCATCTTCATCCTCCCCAAGGCTTAAATGATATTTGAATTATTATATCATATTTCCTTTTGACACAGTCTTGTTCTTTCTGATATAATGAAAGCAAGGATATATAAGGTTTTAAAATCTCTTTTAGAGAGGGGATAAAATGGAAAAGAAAAGAATTTCAAAAGAAGAGTTTCTTGAAGTTCTTAAAAGTAATCCTATTATAGCAGCCGTCAGAGAAGAAGAAAGACTCTCACAAGCACTACAAAGCAAATCAAAAGTTCTTTTCCTCCTTAAAACTAACGTATTGACTCTTCCTAATGTAGTTCAAGAAATTAAATCTCACGGAAAGCTAGTTTTTATACATTTAGACCTTTTAGAGGGTTTAGCTCAAGATAAATATGCCTTAAGGTACTTAGGGGATGTGGTAGGTATTGATGGTGTAATAACCACAAGGGCAAACCTAATTCAACAAGCAAAAGCAGAAGATTTGATAGCTATTCAGAGGTTCTTTGTGCTGGACTCCTCTGCCCTCGCCACAGGAGTAAAAATTATGCAGTCAGCAGAACCTGACATGGTAGAAATTCTTCCTGGAATTATCTTTATTCATTTAGGAGAGGAATTAAGAACACAAATTCCCTATCCACTTATAGCAGGTGGATTAATTAGAACTCCTGAAGAGGCAAGAGATATCTTAAAGGCAGGAGCTACTGCAGTATCTACAACCTCGGTTACTTTGTGGAATATGTGACAGATTGGGATAATTTAAGCGCCTTCTGTTTTAAGTAATTTAAGAGAAGGCTTTTTCTGAGCTCTTCTCTTTCTCTATAATTTTGAGCTTGATTTAATCTATTCTTAAGCTCAGTTTCTTCTTTTTTAAGCTCTTCTTCATTTAATTTTTCTCCTAATTCTCCATATTCTGTAATTATATATACTTTGTCTTTGGCAACCTCCATAAATCCTTCAGAAACCATTAGGAAAATTATTCTATTCCCACTTTTTGCCTTAATAATTCCCGGTACAACCCTTGCTAAAGTATTAACATGTCCGGGCAAAATACCTACCATACCATCTTCTATAGGCACGCTAACCCCATCAACAAATCCTCTAAATACCATTTTGGTTGGGGTACTTAATTCAAGATATAATCTTTTACTTGAGGTTTCTCTTTTCATATCAGTACATTAAAGCTCCATGTTCTTCTGCCTTTTTCTTGACATCTTCAAGAGTTCCTACCATATAAAATGCATCCTCAGGAAGATCGTCTACCTCTCCCTCTATTATTGCTTTAAAGCCCTCTATAGTTTTTTCTCTTGGGACATAAACACCAGGTATGTTCGTATATGCAGAAGCCACAAATAGAGGCTGAGAAAGGAACATTTGTATCTTTCTTGCCCTATTTACGATGATTCTATCTTCCTCAGATAGCTCTTCTACACCTAAGATAGAAATTATATCTTTCAAACTCTCATAGTGTTGCAAAATTTCAACAACCTTTCTTGCTACTTCTGCATGCTCATAACCTACAAACTTAGGTTCAAGAATCTGAGAAGAAGAGGCTAAAGGATCTACAGCTGGGTAAATACCCATTTCTGCTATACTTCTTGACAAGACAAGAGTAGAATCAAGATGCGAAAATATAGTAGCCGGAGCAGGATCGGTAAGGTCATCAGCAGGCACATAAACTGCTTGCACAGCAGTGATAGATCCAGTATCGGTAGAAAGAATTCTTTCCTCTACTTCTCCAAGTTCTGTAATAAGGGTTGGCTGATATCCCACAGCAGAAGGGATTCTCCCAAGCATTGAAGAAACTTCCATACCTGCCTGTACATATCTAAATATATTATCCATTAAAAGAAGAACATCTTTACCAAGATAATCTCTAAAATATTCTGCAATAGTTAAAGCTGTAAGAGGTACCCTCATTCTTACACCAGGAGGCTCATTCATCTGTCCAAATACAAGTGCAGCCTTTGAAAGCACACCCGATTCTTTCATTTCTAACCAAAGTTCATTTCCCTCACGAGACCTTTCCCCAATACCTGCAAAAACCGATATACCTCCATGAGCTACAGCTACATTGTGAATTAACTCCATAATTAATACTGTTTTTCCTACGCCTGCTCCCCCAAAAAGACCTATTTTACCTCCCTGAGGGAAAGGAGTAAGAAGATCAATAGCCTTTATACCTGTCTCTAAAATGGAATAAGAAGGCTGTACTCTTCTAAATTCTGCTGCATTCTTTATGATAGGAGTCACTTCACCCCTTATTTTTTCTCCTCCATCTATGGGCTCACCAAAAACATTTACTACTCTCCCAAGAATCTCTTCGCTTACAGGAACACTTATAGGATGAAAGGTTCTTTTTACCGTCAGCCCCCTACTTATCCCCTCAGTAGAACCAAGAGCTATAGCTCTCACCTTATTTTCTCCAAAAAGTATTCTTGTTTCAAGAACTAATTTTTCGTTCTTTATAGGATTTTCTACTTCTAATGCCTCATATATGTGAGGAACATCATTGGGGAAATATATGTCAACAACAGGTCCATTAACTGATATTATTTTACCTTCCAATTTATTTCACCTCTTCTTTCATAGCCTCTATACTTGATGTAATATCTAAAAGCTCCCTAGTAATTTGATTTTGTCTTAATTGGTTAAGCTGAAAGAGCAATTTAGAATATATTTTCTGGGCATTTTCATGCGCCCTCTTCATAGCAAATCTTCTAAAGGCCTGTTCACTTGCAGCAGAATCAAGCATTATCTGATGAATCTGAGTTTCAAAAATATCCATAAGTAAAGGATCTAATATCTCAGAAAGAGAAGGAAGAAAGAGGAAAAACTCTTCTTTTTTCTCCTCTAAACTAATAGGAATCAGAGGAAGCAGTTTTTTGATTCTTACCTCCTGTTTAGCTATATTTATAAAGTCAAAATATATAACAAAAAGTTCATCTATGTAATAATTAAGAAAATCATCAAGAAGATCTCTTGCAAGAAGCTTTGCATTGGAAAAAGATGTATCCTCAAGAAACTTTATATACTTCTTTCTGATGTTAAAGTTATTTGATGATAGATATCTTTGAGCATAAGACCCAACAGAATAAAATACTAAGTTTTGAGATTTTTTATTTCCAATAAATTTTTTTAAAGTCTCAATTATTTGTAAATTATAACTTCCACAAAAGCCAAGATCAGATGTAAAAACTAAAACTCCAGTTTTATATACTACCCTTTCTTTAACAAGGGGATGATTCAAATACTCATTGGAAAGTCTTTTCACAAGCTCCATCAATATATTATTCAATTCTTCAGTGTATGGTTTCAATCGTAGAGACCTATCCTGCAGAGCCCTAATTTTTACCATACTTAGGGTCTCCATAGAATGGACTATATGAGTGATATTTTGAATTGTCTTTACTTTACGCCTGAGGGTTTGAAGGGTTGGCATATACTTCCCTTTCGAATTCCTGAAATATATTATGAATTTGATAAATTATTTGGTCAGAAAGCTCCAATTGTTCTCTTAAAAGAGTCAAAACTGAAGAGTATTTAAGCTTTAAGTATGCAATGTACTTAATGACCACATCTTTGACTTTTTCTACAGGATAGTTATCAAGAAATCCTCCGTTAGCAAGGTAAAAAGTAATAATCTGTTCTTCCACAGATTGTACTTCATGAGCTCCTTGTTTCAAAAGCTCTTCAATTCTTCTTCCTCTCTCAATTTTCTTCTTGGTAGCCATATCAAGCTCTGTTCCAAATTCAAGAAACATAGCATATTCTCTGTATTGAGCAAGATCAAGTCTTAACCTTCCTGCAACCTGTCTCATACCTTTAGGTTGAGCAGACCCACCAACTCTTGAGACCGAAAGTCCCACATTTATAGCAGGTCTTACTCCTGCATTAAAGAGCGCAGTATCCAAATAAATCTGACCATCGGTTATGGAAATTAAGTTTGTAGGAATGTAAGTAGAAATCTCACCTGCAAGAGTTTCAGCTATAGGGAGAGCCGTTAAAGCTCCTCCACCAAGCTTTCTACTCAATTTTGCCGCTCTTTCTAAAAGATGAGAATGAAGGTAAAATATATCTCCAGGATAGGCTTCTCTTCCAGGGACTCTTCTTAAAAGAAGTGCCACTTCTCTATAAGTATTAGCATGCTTAGTTAGGTCATCATAAACAATTAAGACTCTCTCTCCTTGCCTCATAAAATACTCTCCCATAGCACAGCCTGCCATAGGAGCGATATACCTTAAAGCAGGTGGATCGTCAGGAAAAGTTGCAATAACTATGGTATTAGATAGTGCACCATACTCTCTTAAAGTTTGAACAATTCGGGCAATATTTGTCCTTTTTTGAGCTATGGCTACATATATACAGATGGTACCATAATTCCTTTGAGAGATTATAGTATCAATAGCAATGGTAGTCTTACCTGTCTGCCTATCTCCAAGAATAAGTTCTCTTTGGCCATGTCCAATAGGAATTAAAGCATCTATAGCTCTTATACCAGTATAAAGTGGCTCTTTTACTGGTTCTCTATCAAAAATACTCGGAGCCTCATTATCTACAGGCACATAAGCCTCAGGAAATATTAATCCTCCACCATCGATAGGATTTCCTAAAGGATCAATTACCCTTCCCAAAAATCCACTACCAGTAGGAACTTGTAAAATTTTACCTGTTGAGTAAACAACCTCTCCTTCTTTTACATACTCATCTCTACCAAAAAGAATTACTCCTACCGAATCTTCTTTTAAAGAAAGAACCATTCCCTGAATACCTGACTCAAAAATCACTATCTCCCCTACAAAAGCAGCATTAAGGAGAGAGACTTGGGCAACCCCATCACCTACAGATTTTACATAACCTATATTGGATATACGAGGAGAGAAATCATATTCTTTTATTTTTTCTTGTATCTTCTCTATAGGCAAACCAAGAACTTCTTCTTTCATATATTTTCCACCTCTCTTATGGTTTCATAAATCTGAGAGAGGTGATAATCAAGAGAATGATCAATTAAAAATTCACCTATAAAAAGTTTAAATCCTAATCCAATGCTCGGATCTACATCAAAAATAAATTTCCAATTCCCAGGAAGCAAAGATCTCAATTTATCCTCTATCTTCTTTTTGAGCTGACTACTCACATTATCAGGAGATATGAATTTTACCTCTTCGATATTATCGCTCTTAATATTGGCAATTGCTGAATCTAAAGACTCTGCAAATTGACTAATAAGGAGTTCTTCAGCCTCCACAGGTAAAAATCTCTTAAAAAACTCCTTTATTATTAATCTTGAAAATGCCAATACTTCCTTTTTAGCTGTTTCTAAAACTCTTTTTCTTTCAGCAGTAGCTATTTCATGAGCTTTAACTATGATCTTTTCCGCTTCTTCCTCTGCCTTAGCAGTAATATCCCTCTTCATCTTTTCCGCTGTATCAACCGCCTCCTTAATAATCTTTGCAGCCTCATCCCTTGCCTGAGCAAGTTGAGCCTCTCTTTGTTTTCTTAAATCTTCAGCCTCCTGAAGCTTCTTCTCGGCCTCTTTCATTGCTGCCTCAATTTTTTCTCTTCGCTCGTTCATTATACGAATAATGGCACCAAGAAAATACCTCTTGATTATCCAAGCAAGAGCAAGAAGGTTGACTATAGAAGAAACAATTGTCAGCAAATTAAATGAGAACATATCCTTTCGCCTTCTTTTTTTATTTTAGAGTTTTCCAAGAAGTGGATTTGCGAAAAGAAGAATCAATGCTACAGTCAATGTAAAAATCATGATGGTTTCTATAAAGGCAAGGGCAAAAAGGAGCATTCTGTTTATCTGATCTCCCGCCTCAGGTTGACGAGCCACACTTTCAAGAGCACTGGCTGCTGCATTTCCCTGTGCCTTAGTAGCATTCATACCCACAAGAGCCACAGACAAACCAGCTGTAATAATAGAAACTATAATTACCCATGCAAGCATACTATTACCTCCTTACTATTCTTCTAATGCTGCTGCAAGATATGCAGCGCTAAGACTTGTAAAAATAAATGCTTGAATAAATCCCATAAACATATTAAGAGCCATTATAGGTACAGGAACAATAAGAGGAGCAAGTAAAGAAATAATACCAAGAACAATATGTTCACCCGATATATTACCAAAAAGCCTTAGCGCAAGGGAAACAGGGCGAGTAATTTGCTCTAAAATATTTATGGGAAGAAATAAAACCGATGGAGAAACAAAACTTTTAAGATATTCTATTCCTCTTTCTTTAAAGGCTGCATACTGAATATAAAGAATAGTGCCAATAGCAAGTCCTACGGTTACGTTAATATCTGAAGTGGGTGAAGCAAAACCAGGGATAAAGCCAGACCAATTCGAAAGAAGAATAAATAAAAACAAGGTTGCAAAGAAGGAAAAGTATTTTTCTGCAATATGTTCTTCGAGGAAGCCAGAGAGGTATCTTCTAAACATTTCAACTAAGGTTTCTATAATATTCTGTTTTGTCGTAAGGTTTTCTTTAGGTTTATAACTTAGCCAAAAAGAAAGAAGAAGTACAACTACGGATATTATCTGCAAAGAGATAAAAGTATTTGTTATAGGAATTCCAAATAGTTCTGCCACAACCCGTGGTCCTATTTCAGGCCCTTGTTCCATTTCTGTCCCTCCAGGTCTTCAATATCATATACCA
This sequence comes from Dictyoglomus thermophilum H-6-12, assembly GCF_000020965.1. NCBI lineage: Bacteria > Pseudomonadati > Dictyoglomota > Dictyoglomia > Dictyoglomales > Dictyoglomaceae > Dictyoglomus > Dictyoglomus thermophilum. The sequence goes on from NC_011297.1 coordinate 1,818,615, forward strand.
TTGTCCTATAACGTATCCTATCAAAAATAGGAAAACTCCTATAATATTCGCCCTAATACTTAATAAAAATAATAATATCAAAATTCCATATCTTTTTAGTATGCTTTTATTATATCCACTTAAACCATATTTTTTCAAATCTCTTGCCAACCAACAAAAAGAAATTATACTACCCGATAATCCAAAAATCAAGGAAGAGATAGGGGGATAAACAAAAAAGAAAACAAGCCCTATCAATACTCCATAAAAGGCAATATCTAAATATTTACCGTAAAAATCTGAATATGTCACGGAATCCCACCCATATTCCAAGTACTGTAAAGGCTAAAAGAAAAACTGGAGAAGTTTTAAAAATTTTATCCAAATAATATCCTATAAAAATACCCACAAGAAGAGAGCCCAGAAGCCCTGTGCCAAGAGCAAAGGTAAAGTTAAATATCTCCCATATGTTTTTAGGCTTTTTCCTTTTCATTAACTATAACAGCCCCCACTAAAATTTTTTAATCTGCCTTAAAGCCTCATAAACTACTATAGCAACAGAACTTGATAAATTCAAAGACCTTACAGGGCCAAACATAGGAATAGACACAGAATTTTCCCAATATCTTTCTATAATCTCCCTCGGAATTCCATAATCCTCTGCTCCAAAGATAAGATAATCACCCTCTTGATAAGAGACTTCAGTATATAATTTAAAGGCTGGAAATTCTACAAAGATAAATCTCCCACCTTCGTTTTTTTCTAAGAAATCTTCAAAATTTTTATATACTTCATAATCCAAAAGACTCCAATAATCAAGACCAGCCCTTTTTAAATATTTATCATTAAGAGAGAACCCAAGCTTCCCCACAAGATGTAGTTTAGAATTTGTTGCTACACAAAGCCTACCTATATTACCTGTATTATATGGTATTTGTGGCTCTATTAATACAACATGCAGATTATACTTCATTCACCCTTAAGTAAATCTTCTACCACCCTTCTTATTTCTTCACCCTCGGCTAATCCTCTAAGTTCTGCCATAGCTTCCTTCATAACCTTCCCCATATCCTTTAGAGTTCTTGCTCCAACCCTTTCAATAATACTTTTTATCTTTTCTTTAAGTTCCTCTTCTGACAAACCTTGTGGTACATATTCCTGCAAAATTAAGAGTTCTTTTTCTTCTTTCTCTGCTAAATCTTCTCTTCCTCCTTGCTTATACATTTCTATAGCTTCTTTTCTCTTTTTTATCTCTTTCTTTATCACATCTAAAACCTCTTGATCATCAAGTTCTTTTCCCTTCTCTCTCAATTCTATTTCTCTATATTTTATTGCTGATCTTAATGTACTTAAAACCTCTGCTCTAAAACTGTCTTTATTTTTCATCGCAGCCATATAGTCCTTTGTTATCTTTTCATAAAGCATCTTTAGTCCTCCTTCCACTTTAATTTTTCTTTGAAGCTTCCATTCTCAACCTCTTCTTCATGTATTGAAATTATCTCCCTTACAAATACTCCCATCTTTTTCAGCTCATCTTCAATAATTTTTGCAGGATTTCTTTCCGAGTTTTCTTCTCTTTTCAGAGAATATGTGTAAAAGACTATCACCTTTTTCAACCTATCTCTAAACTTTGAAATATATGTCCTTATAGGTGAAGACAAATTTCCCGCCCATATAGGTGTACCTATTATAACTAAGTCATAACTACTCGGATCTTTTTCTACATTCTTTATGGGAGTCCTTTTTCTGAACAAACTCTCATAGATAGAGATCAATATCCCCCAAAAGCCGTCCCTATTTCTCAAGGATATAACCTCTTCTATATCCCCCTTTAACAGATCTTTTATATATTCTGCCACTTCTCTTGTTTTTCCTGAACGTGAATAATAAACCACCAAAACTTTTTCCATTAATAGATCATCCCCCAATATCCTTTTCATACTTATTTTTCTTGTAATACCCTCCACACCTTCATCCAACCGTTCTTTGTATTTTCAGGATTATATCCTCCCCCTCCAAGAATAATAATCTTACCATCGCAAATTTGATTAGCTAAGTCAACTATGCCCTCTACAAACCTACCATAACCTTCCACACTATAATTCAAATGAGTTATAGGATCACCAGAAATACCATCAACTCCAGCCTGTAATATAATAAACTCAACTTTGGTTTCCCAAGCAAAATTCTTAATCTCTTCAAAAGCAAGCAAAAGTTCATCATCACCTGCTCCTGGAAGAAGAGGAATGTTAAGTTTTGTTCCAAAAGCCTGCCCTTCTCCTCTCTCGTCCCTTCTTCCTGTTCCAGGATAAAGAAATCTTCCATCCTCATGCACATCAGCTATAAACAAATAAGGGTCATCCACATATTCATAAAAAACACCATCTCCATGATGGGCATCTATGTCTACGTATAAGATATTCTTTACCCCATACTTTTTTCTTAAATATTCAACAGCAACTCCAATATCATTAAATATACAAAAACCACCCGCACTATTTCTTCTTGCATGATGAAGCCCCGCCATAGGTACAAAGACTCGTCTATATTTATCTTCCATAATTAACTTTACTCCCTTTAAAGCAGAACCAACTACATAAGAAGCAGCCTCATAACACCCCACAAAAGCAGGGGTATCTCCATAGTCCAAATATCCTTCTCCAGTTTTAGACTTCTCTATGACCAAATCTATATACCTTTTTGTATGAAACAAAGCAATCTCCTCATAAGAAGCCATCTCAGGAGACTCTACATTATTTGAATTCGCAGACTTTTTAAATTCCGAGTCAAAACTTTCAAGCCTTCTCCTATTCATAGGATGGGGATCAGGAAAAGAATAAAGAAAAGATTCTTCTCCCCAAATTATACAACTTTCAGATTTTTTCAAATTCTACCCCCCTTTTGGATATAAATTTTTCAAACTCATCCTTCAAAAAGAGAGGAACCTTTATCTCCATAATTACTTCTTCTCCAAAACTTTCATTCACATCACACTTAAAGTGTTTTAAGACTTCACTTTTAAAAATATTGAAATCTTTATAAGAAAGCTTAACCAAATAATCAGCTGTTACAATTCTCTCCACAATACTACATTTTTCTAAGGTCTTCTCCATAGTATAATGGTAAGCATCAATAAGCCCTCTAACTCCAAGCTTTATCCCTCCAAAATATCTTACCACAATTCCTATAATATCATATAAATCTTTCTCTCTAAGGGCATTTAAAATAGGAATTCCCGCAGTACCTGTAGGTTCTCCCCCATCAGTAAAATATTCTTCTCCTGTTATCTTTCTATATGCATAGCAATAATGGGTTGCATTCTTATACTTTCCTTTTACTTCTTTAATTATATTAGAGATCTCTCTACCTCTAATAGGAGAAGCTATACCTATAAATAGAGATCTCTCAATTTTTACCTCAAAAACTTCCTCCTTTTCTATGGTCAGATATTTCTCTTTTATACTCATTCACTCCCTAAAGTTACATAAACTTCTCTTATGGTATTATCCCTCAAAACTTTAAATACCACTCTACTCCCTGGTGGCGTATGACTCAAAAATCTATGCAAATCATCAATATTATTAATAACCTCATTTTCTGCTTGTATTATTATATCACCACTATTTATTCCTCCTCTTTGAGCAGGACTTCCTGGAGCAACTCTAACAACATATACTCCTCCTTCTTGAGCTAAAGATAAATTATCCCTAAGTCTCTTAGGCAGTATAACACTTTGTCCAATAATACCAAGATAGCTTCTTCTTACTCTCCCCTCTTTAATCAGAAGACCTGCCACCCACTTTGCAGTATTTATGGGTATGGCAAAACATATACCTTGAGCCCCTTGTATTATAGCAGTATTTACACCTATTGCTCTTCCATATATATCCACCAATGGCCCTCCCGAACTTCCTGGATTCAATGCAGCATCAGTTTGAATAATATTTTCCATAAGATGTCCACTAAAACTCCTTAAAGATCTTCCAAGAGCACTTATTACTCCACTAGTTACACTATGCCCAAAACCTAGAGGATTCCCTATGGCAAGAACTACTTGTCCAACCTTTAGCTTTTCCGAATCACCAAGTTCCAAATAAGGAAGATTATTCTCTGGAATTTTTATAACGGCAAGATCTGTCTGAGGATCTTCTCCCACAAGTTCTGCCTGATAGGTTCTCCTATCTGCAAGAGTGATTTGAATTTTAGAAGCCTGATGAGTAACATGACTATTAGTAAGAATATATCCATCAGGAGTAAATAAAAAACCAGAAGCAAAGCCTTTGATCTCTTGAGGTCCAAAGAAAAAAGGAATAAAGGTGCTTTGAGAAAGATCTAAATTTACTACCGCAGGACTAACTTTTTCTACTACTTTAACAAGAGCATTTGAATAACTCTCTAATATTTTTTCATAGTCTTCCATAATCTAACCTCCTGAAAGAATCCATTCTTTTATATAGGGAATACTTTTTATTATGACGTTAATATGATTTGTATCTTTCAAAAGAATAAATTTTCTTTTATCATCTTTATACTTTTCATATACCTTCAAAACTTCTTCTGAAGGATAAAACTCATCCCTATCTCCCACTATAGAAAGTACAGGAATATCTAAATTCCTCCAGATTTCTTTTATATTTGAAGGAAAAACGGCCCTAAAAAATGCATAAGAATAATCCTTAACAATAAGAGGATCATCTATGTCCTCTGGTAGTTCCCAGCCAATTATTCTAAAATGAGGAAATATATATGATGTAAAAAACAGAATCTTAGAGGTAGTTTTGATTTTTAATAAGCTATTATTTTGCCGAAAATTCTCCATTGGCAATCCTCCGGCAATTAAGATTAAGCCTTTAGGTTTTATCTTCTCATAATAAACAAATTTTAGCAAAAGTCCTGCTCCCATGCTATGCCCACCCAAATAAATAGGCAGATCCTTATTTTGTTCTTTTACAAAACTATAAAAATTCTTCAAATCCTTAACAAAGGTATCCTCATTGGGAGAATCTCCTCTTCTCCCTTCGGAATTTCCATGTCCTCTAAGATCCAAAAAATATACCTTAATACCATCATCAAATAGATTCTTTAAAAAGGGATAATAATACTTACCGTAAAGGGATATACCATGGATGAAAATTAAGACATATTTAGGTTCTTTAGGCTCTGCTACTCTATAAGCTAATCTGGTTCCGTCAAAAGAGTTTACATAAAAAACCCTGTCGCTTATATTCTTAATTTGATTATAGAGGTTTTGAAAATCGTATGAAAAACTAATTGAGATTAAAAACAAAAAGAAAAATAAATAAAGTTTAATCCTCATTTATTAACTCTTCTTTATTTAAAACCCTCTCTCTCTTCTTTATAAGGTTTAAAATTTTATTCACATAACTCCTTTTATTTCCAAGTAGAATAGCACCCACAATCACATCTTCTCTAAATATTATTTTCCTATAAAAACCACGTTCCTCATCCTTTTTAACAAACACTTCACATCCTTCCTTAGCCTCAATCTCACCTATAGATGTTAAATCTACCCCTGTAACCTTAAGAGAGTTAAAAGGTAATGTCCCCTTATACTCTACTCTATTAAAAGTCACATTCCTTCCTACCACTTCTGACTGTTCTATACATGCCGGAATAATACCATAAATCCTACCATTATGTTCTGCACAATCCCCCACCGCATATACATCTTTAGCGCTGGTTTCCATAAAATTATTTACAATAATTCCCTTATTGGTCTCTAAACCTGAATTCTTAGCAAGGTCAATATCAGGGATAATACCCGCAGAAATTATCAAAACATCTCCCATAATTTTTCTGCCATCTTCCAACTCTATACCTTCAAACTTCCCATCTCCAATTACTTTCTGAGCCTTAACTCCTAAGTAAAATTCAAAGGAAAATTTCTTCTCAATAATATTCTGAAGTATTTTAGCCCCTTCATCATCTAATTGCCTCGGAAGAAGTCTTGGAAAAAACTCCAAACCTATTATCTTTAGTCCTCTTTGAGAAAGAGCCCTTCCTGTTTCCAATCCTAAAAGTCCACACCCCAAGAGGATTGCCCTTTCTTTACCTTTTATATAAGAGATAATATTTAGAGCATCATCTATGTTTCTTAAGGTAAATACTCCTTCAGTATTTATATTTTCTATGTTTGGTTTAGAAGGAATAGCCCCCGTGGCTATTATAAGCTTGTCAAAAGTATATTCATTTTTATCAGTTTTAAGTATTTTCCCTTCAGTCTCAATCTTTAAAGCTGTTTCACCATAATGAACCTCTATATTTTTTTCCTTATACCAATCCTCGGAGTAGAAAGGTAGTTTATCTAAATCGATATTCCCTGCAAGAAACTCTATAAGCTGAGGTCTTGAATAGTACGGATATTTTTCTTTAGTTATTATAATTATCTTGCCTTCTTTATCTCTTTCCCTAATTACTTCAGCAGTATTTATCCCTGATATCCCATTCCCAACAACCAAATATAACATACTTTATACAGGCTTAAACATGCTTTTATCTGCTCCACAAACAGGACAAACCCAATCCTCAGGAAGCTCTTCAAAAGGAGTTCCTGGTGGAATATTCCCTTCTGGATCTCCCTCTTCAGGATCATACACATACCCACATACAACACATCTATATTTTCCCATTTTAAGGCCCCCTTATTAAGATTTATTTTTACTTTAAATTATACCAAAACTATCAAAAATTTGGAAGGAGAGAAAATCCTTCGGGTCTACCTATAAACTCAATTCCTTTAGTAGGAAATGCCTTTAAGGCTAAGCTAAACTGAAAACTTTGAAAAGGGAAATAATAGATGAATTTTAAATTAAAACAATGAAGATCTTTGTCAATAGAAAGCGAATAGAGTGTATTTCCTGTAGAAGGCAAGTAATAACCAGTAAGAGATATATTACCAGCATAATGCCAATCTCCAGTTATTTTTAAAACCAACCTATAATCAATTCTTTGGAATGATCCTAAATTGACATCATACAAACTTCCAAAACCTATAGAGAGCCAAGGATAATTAAGAGTACCTTGAAGAAAGATAGGATTTAGTTTTTGGATATTAAAATTATAAGAAGTTCTTGCTGTTAAAACAAAATTATTTCCCGACCTTATTAATCCAGAAATAGAAAGAGGGGAAAGGGAGCTGGTTATGAAATTGTAAGATTCCTGGAAACTTAATCTAACATCTGGTGTTCCTAAATTCAAAGAAAGGTTTAAATTATTTAAATTAGAAGCGTAATCAAAGTAAAAAGGAGAGTTTCCTAAATCACCAGTAATTATATCCCTTCCCAACCATTGGAAATTATAAGAAATCCCACCAGAAACTATTGATGAAATTTTATAGTTTGAGGAAAGATTAGCATACAAAATATATCTTGCATCTTGAGTTCCATAAAATTCTTGTTTATACCCCATATTAGCATTTACATTCATAAAGGATAAACTAATTTTAGGAGAAAGGGTTAAATAATATCCCATTTTCCATGTCTTCACCGTAAAAGGATAAGAAGGTTCAATATAGTTACCAAAGAGAAATTCCATCTTAGACGGAACACCTAAAAGATTAAAGCTTCTACCATAGTAAACTTCAGGAAGTCTTCTTAGAAGATAATCATTAGTATTTGTCCAACGCTGGTTAGCATATATGTAAAAATTTTGCCCCTGATCATTGAATTCAAATTTAACGTTTCCTTGTAAATCTTCCACACTACTTCTCGAAACAATGTTTAAAGTATTGTATTTTATATTGGTAGAAAGATTAAACTTATCACTTAACCTAATTGAAGAATTAATGTCAGTGTTAAAAGTATCCTGAGAGTTAGTTTTATTGTAATTTGCCTGTATATTAGATCTAAAAGACTTTAGAGTATAGGATAGTTGAGCTGAACTTTGAAAAGAGTAATTTTGTGAATAGGGATAAAGTAAATAATTGGTATTGAAGTTAAAAGAAAGGTTAGAAGAAGGCTTATATAAGCCAGAGAGGGAAAATTTAAATTGATCGGTATTGTAGAGATAGTTATAGAGGTAATAAGTATTAATATTTCCTGATAAATTAGGAAATTGATATTTTTGATTTAAGGTAAATTGAATTCCTTGATTTTGAGAGACTAAAAAAGTTAAAACTCCTGGAAGTCCCCACAAAGAATAGGTCAAGGGATAAGAGAAGTACAATCCTAAGGTTGAATCATACCCAAATTGGGGAAATGGCGATGGCTCTTTTGTAAGAGGAAGAACATAATAGGGAACATAAAAGATAGGAATATAGAAATAAGGATAAGGGAACCTTAAGAAAAATACCATGTTTATAAATACTATTCTATCATTAGGAAAATATTCAACCTGAGACGAAGAAATATAATAGTGGGGCATATCATAAGAGCAAGTGGTAAAACTCCCTTTCTTCAGATCTACATTACCCTTTTCCCATTTGACTTCTTCTCCCTTTATATACATCTTTTCATTACTTTCTGGCACAGGATATTTAAGCTTTACATTCTTTATAATTGCCCTATCATCTTTATAGTAGTAATCCATGTATTCCGCATTAAACTCTCCATTCTTATCCTTAAAAACTATGTTGCCCTTTGCCTCAAAGAATCCTTCTTTCACATTCCCCTTTATGTAATCTGCTTTTACTGATATATCTCTTCCTAAAAACTCTACATTTTCATATGCTTCAAATTCTTGGCTTTCCCAATGGAAATAGATCTTTTCTGCCTTTATCTTCCAAGAGGCTTCCTGAGAAAAGGCAACTCTAAGGATAAAAAGACTTATGAAAAGCAAAAAGGTTATAAAATTTACCACTTTCTTACTTTCCATATGAATACTCCCAAACTCAAACTTCCCAAGGTTATATTAGGTAGCCAAGCAGAAAGAAATGGAGAAAATACCGCATATTCTCCTAAGGACCTTGCTATGATATTAAAACCATAATAAAAGAAAGCAATAATTATACTAAAAGCAGTACCCCACAATCTTCCCCCTCTACCTGTAAGAAGAATTACACTAAATCCCATGAGAGCAAAGATAGGAACAGCCACACTCTGAGCAATCCTAAGATAATTTTCTACCAGGTATGATCTTGCAGACACTCCTGCCTTTTTGTAAACCTCAATTCTTTTCCTAAGCTCACTAGTTGGCATCTCCTGAGGAGTCCTATCCCTATAAAAGATATACATAAAATCTTGGGGAAGATTTATTTTAAACTCTTCAAATTTTCCTTCCCATATCACAAAAGCATCATCTCCAAGGTGATGAACCACACCATTTTTTAAAACCAGAGAATCTCTATTCCATACAGCCTCCTCTGCCGTATAGATTATGGGATACTTATTAGAGGATGAGGTATCAAAAACTAACACATTTTGCATAATGTTTTTATCTTCTATTATTTTCTTTACATAATAATACCTACCCTCTTCATCATGAAAAAATATATTTTCTCCCTTTACAGGCGCAGGATTTAAAAAGAAATATTTCTGAATAAGCCTATTTGACCTATAGTTTGACTCAGGAATAAGAGAATAAGTAAAAAACCAAAGGACAAAAGAAAGAAATACAGAAAATAGAAGAGGAGCTAAAGCAAGGGTAAAAAAGTATATACCACTTGATCTCATAGCAAAGATTTCGCCATCTCTCATAAGTCTTCCAAAGGAAAAAATAATGGCAAAAAGTAAGGACACAGGTATAACAAATACAAACAAAGACGGAATTTTGTAGTAAAGAAGCTTTAAAACAGTCTCAAAGCTTACTCTTCTCATAATAATAAAGTCTGAAAACTCATACAGAATTTGAATCAACATTACCAGAATAAATCCGAAAATCCCTAGAAAAAAGGGACCTAATATTTCACTAAATATGTATTTATGATAAGTTTTAATCCTCATAACTACTCGGTTACATAGAAGGTAGTATCAATATTACCCTCCGCCATAACTACTTTATCTTTCACATAAACCACAAGTTTCTTACAATTTATCTCATTCTTATCCTTATCTACCATCTTCACATTATCCACAAAGGTATAAATCTCCTTATCAGTATCAAAATCAGCACTACTTGAAGAAACTGTTAAATCGTCTCTCTCAATCCTTACTCCTCCTGTCATATTCCCCGTCTTATTTTTTAATGAGTAGACCACACTTTGAGCAAAAAGCTTTGTAATCTCAACTTTGTTATCTGCTTTTCTTTGGAGCACCATATTGACATTCTTTTTAAGTTCAAGAACCTCTTTTTTCAAGTCTACTTTTAAATCTTCGCCTACTATACTTAAATCCTTTTGAGATATATTTACCTTCCCTGGAGCTTCAACCACATTGGTATCTTGATTGTAAAACACGAGAGTTGCAGTAATTCTCGTTTCGTCTTCTTGCCCTGGCTTGTAGATTACTACCACATTTCCTTCTGCCCGAGTGGTCTTTTTTCCATAATCATAGGAAATCTTCTGGGCAGTAATCTTTACAGGATTTTTAGTCTGAGATAAAACAGGAACTGTGATAAATATTAAGATCATGAAAATACATATTATTCTCTTCATATTAACCTCCCCTAATAATAAGTCTCAATAACCACATTTCCTTCAAACTCAGCCTTTCCCTTATTAGTATCAAACCTAAACATGTCAGCCTCTGCTTTAAACTCTCCTACCTTTTCAAATTTCACTCTTCCCTTTGTACTCATAAATATTCCACTATCAAAATACCATATACCTTCAGGAGCTATTCCTTTAAACCCATCCTCAGTTTCAAAATATAACTCTGTAGGAATTTTAAGTATATTCTTATCCCTATCTATTTCTGCCTTCTTTGTAGTTATCAAAAGAGAAAGATTCTTATCCCTATAAACTTTTCCCTTTACATCTCCCTCAAAAACAAAATGCTTATATAAAAGATCTATATTTAATTTATCTGCCGAAACCTCCCAAGAAAGATTGCCTTCATTTCTCCCCTTTAAGTAAACTTTCTCAGCATATATACCAGCTTTTTCTGAGCTAACATTTTCAACTTCTTTTTCCAATGGAACAAAATAGTAACTTGCGCCCCATACAATAAGCCCTAATAATACTAATAATCCAATAAATATTATTCTCTTCATTCTTTTATTAATTTTATCAAAAGAAAAATAATAAAGCCTATAAAAATTGGTAAATCTCCCCAAAAAGTATAAACAGAAAATACTCTTTTAGGTAAACCTGCCACAAAAATATTCCTCTCCCCTTCTTTACTCTCCCTAATTACCCTGCCAAAAGGATCCACAAAGAAGGTAATACCCGTATTTGCCACTTGAACAAGAGAAATCCTATTTTCAACTGCTCTCAAAAGAGATTGATTCCTATGCTGATAAACTGCAGGCGTACCCTCAAACCATCCATCATTAGTTATAACCACAAGAAAATCACTACCTTTCTTAGATAACTCCCTTGCAAGATCTGAGAACAAAGACTCAAAACATATTAGAACCCCAATAGATTTTTCCTTTAAAAGAAGGGGATTAAAACCAGGTCCTCTATTATAATTTCCTATTAATCCTCTGAAATATTCAGGTATTACAAGAGTAAAAGGAAATGGAACTTCCTCTACAAAAGGTACAAGTTGGGCTTTCTTATGAGTCACATAACTTCCATCTTGAGCTATAAGATAGGCAGAGTTGTATATTTTATTATCCCTTCTCTCCAAGGCTCCAATAAGAAGTGGACTATTCTTGTATTCTGATAGCTCTCTTAAACCTGTTAAATACTCAGGATACTCATTAAGATAGCAGAAGAGAACACTCTCTGCAAAAACTATAAGATCCAAATTGTTAGGAAGCTTTAAGGCTAAGTCTCTATGAACTATAAATTGATCATAAATATTAGTGTAAAAATATTTAGAGAAACTATCGTAATTTCCCTGTACAGCTCCTATTTTATACTTAATTTCAGAATCTCCAAGCATTAGAAAACCAGAGAGAAAAACAAAAAATACAAATAAGATAAAACCTATTTTTTTATGAAAATTTAACGCTCTCCACTTTGAAAAAACCCTATTTACCAAGACAACAAAAAAGGAAAGACCTAATTCTCCAAAAACACTTGCCCACTGGAGGAAAGGAATTATATTTACCAGAGGCTCTCCTAAGGATCCCCAATTAAAGGCAAGAGGGCCATGAGACCTTATCCATTGGAGAAGAGCCATAAAAAAAGCAGGGAAAAATATGGATTCTTCCTTCTTTTTAACTCCCCACAGGAAAATCCCATAATATAAAGAGAGATAAGAGATAAGAAGAAGATTTGCCAATATACCTACCCACAAATTTGCAAATTTAGCCACCAAATTTGGAATCCAATAAAAATTAATTCCATAGAATCCAAAACCATATAAGAAGCCATAGAGAAAAGCTTCTTTTGGGGAGAGTTTGGGGAGCAAGAGAAAAAGAGGAACAATAGCAAAGAATATAAGAAAAGGAATGTTAAAGGGTGGATAAGAAAGGATATATAAAGCTATAGAAATAAAAAGCGACAATAACTTTATTCGGTCCATATTCTTACATCCTCAATTACATCAGAAGAGGGAAGATCAAGACTAAAAGGATAAACAGAAAGATCTATACTTATAACACCAGAAGCAGGATACTCCCATCCCAAATCTATAAGCCCTGAAGGAGGATCACCCGCTGAAGGATCATAACTAAAGAAGAAAATTTTCATGTAAACCTGAGTAAGTCCTGAAAAAAGGCTAATAGAGATTTTAAAAGAAAATTGTAAGCCATTCTCAGAAATATTCCCACTAAGCAATGTCCCATATGATGAAAAATCAGACGTACTCCAACTCGAACTATCAGCATCATATATTCCCCATAAAAATTTCTGATTATCACCATCATACATGATAAAATAATCCCAAGTACTTGGATCTTCAGTAATCGTACTATCTTTGCTAAAAGCAACTATAAAGGCATAATAGGAGTTATCTTGTTTAAAAATTAAAGAATTATAAAAAGATATATTGATTCCCAAGTATCCTTTAGGTCTCTGAGTAACAGTCCTAGCACAACCTGATATAAATGTTAATCCTAAGATTAAAAAAATTATTATCTTTTTCTTCATACTTTTATGTAAAATACACTTCCCTCTCCTTCCTTACTCTCCACTATAATATCAGATCCAATACTTTCTGCAAGCTTTTTAGCAAGAGAAAGCCCCAAACCATACCCCTTACTACTTCTTGATTTATCAAGCTTATAAAATCTTTCAAAGATTTTTGGTATTTCCTCCTCAGGTATTCCCCTTCCAAAATCTCTAACAAAAAATTTTCCTTCTTTATATCCTATCTCAATCTCTTTTTTATCAAGAGAGTTTTTAACAGCATTATCAATGAGAATCCCCAAAATAATTTCTATCACTTTCTTTGAAGTCTTTATTATAGGACCATCATTAATACGTATCTTAAATTCGAAATTAGGATATATACCTTTATACTTTTCCCAAATCTCTCTTAGAAATTCTCCAACATCTACATCTTCCTTTTCAATATCTTCAGGAACCCTTGATATTTCAAGAAGAGTATCCACCATGTTTATCATATCTAAAGTAGTACTTTCCAATATATCCAAAGACTCTTCCAAAACCTTCTTATCCTCTTTTCCCCATCTCTTAAGCATTCTTATATATCCCAAAATAGAAGTCAAGGGAGTTTTTAACTCATGAGATATATCAGAAGAAAATTCTTCCTCCCTTTTGTAGGCTTTCTCTATTCTATCAAGTAAAACATTAAGAGTATTTGCAAGTTCCCATAACTCGTCCCTTGCCGATGGAAGCTCTATCCTATTTCCTGGCTTTTTAATATCAATTAAATTAGCATCCCTTATAATTTTACGAATAGGATACAACATTCTTTGAGATAGAAAATAACCAATAAAAAGAGAGGGAACTATTCCTAAGAGGGAGATAAAAATAGAGGTTCTCCTTAAACGATTTAAAGAAATTATGGTGGAAGTTATATCCTTTCCAATAAAGTAATCATTTCTCTTTATAACCAGCACATAACTTCCTTCAGAAGTCTGGTATATACCTTCCTTTTCTACAAGCCCTAAGTTAAAGGGATCCTGAATTATATTCTCCTTCTCCGAGATATAAAAAGAGGAAATCCTTCCCCCCATCATTCTTCCCATCATAAAGCCCCTTCCTATACCAAGCCCCATAAAGGTCCTATAGAGGTCTTTCTTATTCTCGTCCATTAAAACATTTTGAGTTTGTACATAAAAAATAAAAGAAAGAATGATTATAAGAAAGAAAAGAATAAAAGCATAAATAAGCGTAATTTTCCATGCAATCTTCATATATTAATCCTTCCTAAAGGAATAACCTATTCCCCTTATAGTTTTAATATATTTCCCCTTATCCCCCAATTTTTTCCTCAAATAGTTTATATATACCTCTACAAGATTCTCTCTTTCATCATCGTAATCTCCCCATATCGATGACAAAATCTTCTCCTTAGAAAGAACAATATTCTCATTCTTCATGAGAAGATAAAGAAGAGAAAATTCAGTTTTAGATAAATCTACCTCTTTGCCATCCACAATTACCCTATGCTGATCTACATAAAGCTCAATCCCCTCACTGCTTATAACCTCCTCTTTTCTTTCTTTTCTCCTTGCAACAGCCTGGATTCTTGCAAGAAGTTCTTCTATACTAAAAGGTTTAACCACATAATCATCTGCTCCTAAATTAAAAGCCTCCACCTTATCCTTTACATCTCCTAAGGCAGTAAGCATTATTATTCCAAGGTCAGGATACTTATCCCTTAATCTTTTAGCCACCTCTTTTCCAGAAAGTCCTGGTAGCATAATATCAAGAATAACCACATCAGGCTTAAATTCTTCCGCTTCAATTAGAGCATCATACCCATCCCCCACAACCCTCACCTCATGACCTTCATGGGTAAGCTCTAACTCCAAAAGATGAGCTATCTTTTTGTCGTCCTCTAACACAAGAATTTTCATATTTTAGTATATAACTTTTCTTCTATTCCTTAAAGCTAAACTGGTGCTAAAGTTCCTGCAAAAATCATCCAGGCTAAAGCACTCTTGGAAAATAGGCTCAAAAGTATGTAAACCTTCTCTCCAAAGAGATAATCCTTCCAAGGGCCAACCTTTTTATGCTGTAAGAAAGCATTAATTGCAAACATATTGAAGAAAATAAAAATTGTAGGAATGATTGCATAAACAAAAGCTGGAGGCTTGGCCTCTGAAGAACTAAGAGAACCATAAAAGTAAAGAAAAATCACAATCCAAGGAATAATTCCCGCAAAACAGCCATATATAAAAGCAAGCCAATTAGTTTTTTCAGTATATTGATTATGAATCTCAAACATTATTCCAAAAAGATTCATGGTAGCATTAACTCCAAACATAGCAATTAATGTGCCTATATCCCAAACTCCTACCAACATACCTATTAACACTATCATAAGAGAAGAACTTAAAGCATATTCATAGAATCTAATTGGGTTCATTCTCCTTTTCAGAAAGCTGACATACTGATTATAACCAACGGTAGAAATATAAAAATGAGCTATGGCAGAAATAAGTAAAAAGAGAGCTACAGCAGGACCAAATCTCAAATTATAGATTAATTGAGGATTAGGTTCAAGAGAAGAAGTTACCCTATCAAAAGCTAAAAAGTTGGAATAAATGGGATAAGTTTTATCATTGCTCAAAACGATCATCAAAATTCCTTGCAAAAGGTGAAGAAATCCCATAAAAAGATTAAATCTTCGCAAAATCTGAAACTTTTTTATCTCTTCTACAAAAATCCCCCTTAAATTATCATTTCAAATTCTAAAATATTTTCCTTACAATAACAAGTATCTCCATTAACAAATCCAAATCTTAAAAATTCTGATATAATTTACCTCATGGATGTAAGTGTAATTATACCTACATACAACAGAAGAAAAATCTTAGAAATTACTCTTCCCCCAATACTCAATCAAGACTTTGAGGGAAAGTATGAAGTTATTCTCTCTGACGATGGTTCAGAAGATGAAACCTCTTCTTATATAGAGGAACTTAAAGAAAAATATACCCAACTAAGATATATAAAAAACAAGGAAAGGAGAGGACCTGCCTATACAAGAAATAGAGCCCTTGAAATTGCGCAAGGCAGATTGATAGTTTTTATAGATAGCGACATATATGTAAAAAAAGACTTTTTAAAAAATCATTTTGAAATCCAAAAAGAGAATAACTTTAATGTACTTGTCCAAGGACCTGTAATCAACACTTATAATCTTGAAAAACCATGGGAAGAAAAATTTAAACTAAGAGACTTCTCCTCGGCTTATTTTGCTACAGGTAACGCAAGTATTGCGAGAGATATTTTACTGAAAACAGGCTTCTTTGACGAAAACTTCACTTTCTATGGATGGGAAGATTTGGAACTTGGAATAAGAATTAAAAAATTAAACATTAGAAAAATAAATTCTGAAAAAGTTACTGTATGGCATATACAAACTCCGCCTAAGCTTGAGAATCTCTCCTACCTTATAAATAAAGAAAAAGAAAGAGCAAGATCTGCCATATATTTTTATCAAAAACATCCCATATTAGAGGTAAAGATGATGATACAACTTGGGAGAATATACGAGATAGGAAACTTTATACAAAGGTTTTTCGGATTATTAAATGAAAAAAACATTGAAAAATGGTGGCACTGGGCAGAAAAAAGGGGACACCATACTTTATCTCAAATATTTCTCTCGGGAGTACTCAATAAAGTTTATTTAGAAGAGCTTAAAAGAATCTATTTATAAATGACATAAGGAGGGGAGAAATCTCCCCTCCCTAATTTATTTATAGTGTTTATTCATCTCTTCATTCCAAGGTTGAGAAAGCATAGTTTCTACTAAATTCTTACCCTGTTCAAAGCTCTTTGTTCTTGGATCGTCCATAACCATAAGCAAGAGACTAATTCTATCCCCTTCTTGAAAAGCTTGTAGTATCCTTTCCATCCTCAACCATCTGGGTATAAGAACATATAGCATTAATCTCGATGGTATTTTTTCTATCTTTTCCCTTTCTATTCCATTCTTGTCCACATATACCGGAATTTCCACTATCACATCATCAGGAATTCCCGGAATTGCACCCTGATTTGGCACATTCAATACAAGTCTTCTCCTATGGTTATTGACTATAGCATCCACAAAAGGAATTATAGACTCCATACTCTCTTCTACAGGAAGTTCCTTTACTATGGATACATTAGGATCTCTTGCCAGTCTCTCCATCTGAGCAAGCCTCATTTTTAAACCGTAAAGATACATAGTCCAACCTATTTCAGAATCAGGACCTCCTGCAGGATACCATTTCTTCTTCTCATTTAAATCGGTATGAAACCACCATGGAGAAACAGCCCTTGGTGTATCTCCTATGGGAAATAGTCCATATAACCTATACATTTCCACACTTGCAGGTGAAAGTTGGGTGTATTCCCAAGGAGATATCATATATTCGTAGGAACTCCAAAGTTTTGGCGCTTCCTCTTCTATCCATTTATCTATCAAGGGATAGGCATTTTCTCCTTTATATTTGAATTTTGTAAGAAAAATAGAATGATTAAATCCTGCTACCTGCTCTTCTACATCTTTGGGATCAAGTCCAAGTACTCTTATAAGATGGAATAATTCTAAGTATCCATGACAAAAACCTACAACCTTTAGTCCTGTCTCTCTTAAAGCTAAGTTTGTCCCTTCAAATACTGGATTTGAAACCTGCATATACCAAGCATCAGGCGCAAACTTTTCCACATCCTTTGCAAGCTCTCTTATAAACTTCAACTGCTCATAAGCTGCAAATCCACCATAATAATCACTTACCCTATCTCCAAAACCCCTGTAGTATCCAAGACTTTCTGCAATCTCTCTTTCCTTCTCCATGTTATGATATCCACCAACTTTTACTGTATTAATTACAAAATCTGCTCCATCAATTGCTTTTTTTCTGTCTGTAGTTTTTTCCAGTTTTAAATTTGCTCCAGTCTCTTTCATATACTTATCTGCGAGAGTATAAACCAAATCTAATCTTTCCTCATTTATATCCATAAATACCACAGTACTTCCAGAGAGATCTTTGTAATAATTAAGATCTTGGATAAGCTTCATAGAGAAGGACACGCTACCTGCACCTATAATACTAATCTTAACCATAAGCTATTTAACCTCCTTAATCTTAAAGTTAATTTTTTGCATATTTATGACACATAACCCACCTATCATCGACAAAAACCTTTTTGGGCTCCTCATTGATACATTTACTATCCTTCTCATCACATCTTTCAGAAAACTTACAACCTAATTTTGTAAACTCTTTCACTTCTTGGGTAGAAAGTTTAATCTCTCCTGTCCAACGCTTGTCAATATCTGCCTCAGGCACAGAAGCAATAAGAAGCTTAGTATATGGATGAAGAGGATTTAACATAACCTTTTCTACTGGTCCCATTTCTACTATATTTCCTCTGTACATTATGGCAATTCTATCACTTATATAATAAGCTGTTGCTAAATCATGGGTTATGTATATAACAGACACACCCATCTTTTCCTTTAAATCTTTAAAAAGGTTTACTATAGACATTCTTAAAGAAGCATCAACCATAGAGACAGGCTCATCCGCTACTAAAAGAGAGGGAGTGGTTATCAAAGCTCTTGCTATAGAGACTCTTTGAAGTTGTCCACCTGAAAGCTCATGAGGATATCTTTTCTCTATTTCCCTCAAACTCAACCCTACAACCTCAAGCATTTTATTAACCACTTCTTTGGCCTCACCTTTATTACTTACTACCCCAAAATTTACTGCGGTTTCATAAAGGTAAGAATCCACTCTTTTCAAAGGATTAAAAGCCTCAAAAGGGTTTTGAAATATAGGTTGTACTTCCCTCATAAAATTTTTTCTATCCTTCTTAGAATTTAGTTTTGCTATATTTACGCCTTTATATAATATCTCTCCTGAGGTCGGTTCAAGAAGGCCAAGGATCATACGTGCAAGAGTAGTTTTTCCAGATCCAGTCTCTCCTGCAATGGTAAAGATTTCAGGTTTGTCTTGAGAAATGCTAAAACTTTCTTTATTAACAGCCACCAGTTTTACTCCTAAAAATCTTCCTCCTATGATAAATACTTTTGTTAAATCCTTAACATGAAGTAGATATTTTTGTTCATTCATGAAATTTCAGCCTCCTTACTATATAAGAAACAAGCCACTTTATGACCACTTCCTACATCTATAAGAGCAGGAACATTCTCTTTACATACTTCCATAGCCATACCGCATCTTGGATGAAATCTACAACCTGTTGGAGGATTCAATAAAGAAGGAGGAGCTCCTGGCACACTCTTTTTAAAGGTTTTATCTCCAATTTTAGGAAGAGAATCAATAAGATATTTAGTATAAGGATGGAGAGGATTCTTAAAAATATCCTTTGCAGAACCTACCTCTAATATTTTTCCAGCATACATGATGACAATTCGATCCGCAATATTAGCATGAACTCCCATGTCATGAGTAACTATTATGATGCTATTCTTAAACTCAGACTGAATTCTCTTTAAAAGTTGAATAACTCCTCTTTGAACTACTACATCAAGGGCTGTAGTAGCCTCATCAGCAATTATAACCTTTGGCTTTAGAAGAGTACTTAAAGCAATAGTAACCCTCTGGCGCATTCCTCCTGAAAGTTGATGAGGATATGAGGTTAAAACTTCTGAAGGAAGACCTAAAGCCTTTAAGTGCTCCTCAGAAAGCTTTTTTATCTCCTCTTTACCCTCTATCTTAAGATGCACCTTTAACAAGTCTTCAAAGGTTTTTATAATCTTACGGGTTGGATTAAGCACACTCATTGAGCCTTGAGGTACATAAGAGAAAACTTTCCATCTCAGATTATTTATTTCCTCTTTTTGAGAGACAATATCTATATCTTTTCCGTCAAATTTATATGTAATTTTTCCACCAAGTATAGTAAGAGGCGGCTTTATGAGACCAATCATAGTCTTTAGAAGAGTACTTTTACCACAACCTGACTCTCCAGCGATGCCAAGAATCTCATTTTCCATAACTTCAAGACTCACATTATCTACAGCCCTTACTCTTCTTTCCACTCCATAAAGAGAAGTTATATAATAAGCTCTCAAATTTTCTATTTTTAAAATCTCCATTTAAGCCTCCAAGCCTCCTTCTTTCATCCTCATCCTCTGAAGTCTGGTCCTTGGATCTAAATAATTACTTACACTTACTGAAAGAAGATAGAGGGATATAAAGAGTAAAATGGCTATAAGGACAGGAGTAAATATCCACCACCATATACCCCTTAAAAGAGCCTGATACTGAAGAGCCCAATATATGGTTGTTCCTATAGTAGAAGTTTCTAAACTAGAAAGTCCATATATGGCCAATGTAGTCTCCATTCCTATGGCCCATAGAATTGTATTTATAAAATTAGCCATGACCCATGGAATAACAAAGGGCAAATGTTCTGTAAGTACAATCTTTAAAGTATCCATTCCAGAAAAATTAGCAGTATAGGTAAATTCCCTTTCTCTAAGACCTAACACTATAGATCTAACTTGCCTTCCTCCCCAAGGCCAAGAGAACAAAGATAAAATTATAGCTATCAAAATTATACTTATGTGTTGTTTAATAATAGAAGAAATAAGAATCAATATAGGTAAACTTGGAATCACAATAAAGCTATCATTAATAGACATCAATATCCTATCTACTCTACCCCCTAAATATCCTGCTATAAGCCCTACTATTGTCCCCACCAAAATAGAGATTATAGCTGTAAGAGATCCTAAGAAGAGAGAGTTTTTAATAGCATGAGTTAAATTCCAAAATATGTCTTGTCCCATGGAGTTTGTTCCTAATATATATTTAAAAGAAGGAGGAAGATTTTTAGGAGCTACATTCCAAAGTTTTGGATCATAAGGAGCAAAAAAAGAGAGCAAAGCTAAAAAAACTAATACTACTAAGACTGTGAAACCAAAAGCAAATTTCTTGTCGCTTTTGTAAAGATCTCTTATAACTAAAAACATTATCTATTACCTCCTCATCTATACCTAACCCGAGGATCAAATAATGGATATAATAGATCTATTAATAAAGCTGCCGTTGCAATTCCTACAATAGAGAATACCGCAATTCCCATAATCAAGTTATAATCTCCATTATTTATTGCCATATATAACATCTGGCCAAGACCTGGATAGGAAAAAACCGTCTCTGTTATCAAAGAACCACTAAATATACCACCGATCTGAAGGGCAAGATTCGTTATTTGAGGTAAGAGGGCATTCCTCATTACATACTGAAAAAGTATTTTTCGAGATGGAATCCCCATAACTTGTGCATATACCACATAATCTTCAGAAACAATAGTAGAAGTTAAAGACCTCATGCTTAAAAACCACCAACCTATCCCTATAAGAATGAGAGAAAGGGCAGGTAAAAAGGCATGTTTAATTACATTTAAAATAAATTCCAAAGAAAAGGAAGGAGTTAAACCTACGCTATACCCTCCAGTCATGGGAAATAAAGGAATCAGATAAGCAAAAAGGATGAGAAGGACTAAAGCCATAATATAATAAGGAATTGGATATATGGTCATAGCCAAAAGCCCCAGAATCTTTGCCCAATTTCTATCACTGTAATATCCTGCAAGCCCTCCTAGGATATTTCCTATAATCCAAGAGAGTAAAGCTACAGTAATTAAAAGGCCTGCTGTCCAAGGCAAAGAATTCATGATAATGGATATGACAGGAGTTGGAAAGATAGAAAGAGAAGGCCCAAAATCCCCTTTAAGAAGTCTACCCCAAAACTTCAAATACTGCTCTAAGATATTCCCTTTTAACCCGTAAAGCTCCATCATGGTCTCTTTAAGTTTTTCTATTGCTGAAGGATCAAGATATTGAGCCCCATAAGCAGTCATTCTATTTAATACCGTTACTACAGGATCAAGGGGCGTAAGTCTTGGAACCAAAAATACCACTGTAATTCCAATGAAAATAACTACAAAATACTGAATCAATCTAGGTATTATATATCTTTTTAAAAAATTCATTTAGTACTAATTCCCTCCTTCTTTTAAAAAAGAGGGGGGACATCCCAAAAGATGTCCCCCAAAAAATTTTCCAAATTATCTTCTTCCTGTTGGCTGTATGAATGGTAGGATAAACTTAAACTGACCCCACCACCAAACTGGTGCCATATAGGAATTATCAGAAGTTGGGAAGTTGGTCCAATAGTAATGATCTTGAGAATTGAATTTAAGGTTAATTATGAATACAGGAGCAGGCATCTCTTCTACATAAAGCTTCAATATGTCCATAACTATAGCCTTTGCTTTAGGAGATTCAGGTTGCAGATTGACAAGCTGGTCAAGTAGTGCATCAAGTTTTGGATTCTTCCATCTAATTTGGTTTCCTGCTGTAGCAACCTGTCCTGTAGGCTTTAAGAACCTGGAATGATAGCCTTGTACAAAATTGTAGAAATCAGTAGCAGGTACTCCCCAGTAAGATCCAACTTCAAAATCACCAAGATTCCACTTATTCCAGAATGGACCAGCTTCTACTGTTTCTACATTCACATCTATTCCAAATTTCCTCCATTGATCTGCTACAGCAAAGGCAAGTCTTGTAGCATGAATTTCAAAGTTGGCTGGTGCAGTTATGGTAATCTTCCAAGGTGTTCCATCAGGTAGATACCATTTACCTCCAACTTTCTTAAATCCATTCTTGGTAAGGAGTTTTTCAGCCTCGTCAGGAGCATATTTCCACCAACCAATTCCAAATATCTCTCTTGGATTTCCAGAGAAAGTATATCCTCTCTTTTTAGCATACTCTACAATTCTATCGGGAACTGTGGGATCCCATGGCTTAAACCCATCTTCAAGAGCGAAGTTTTTCAACCAATCTTCCATAGGTAAATAGTATTCTTTCAATAAAGATTCTGTGGCACAAATCCACAATGGATTTACTCTTGCAATACCATCAAACCCAGAAGTTACTACATCTACGATATCTATAGCAAGAGTTAGAGCCCACCTTACGTCTTTATTGTTATATGGTGCTTTTTCTAAGTTCATAGCCATAATTCTTGCTCTAACATCATCCATCCATGCCCATGGAAAATCTTTATACCAAACCCTTGAATAGGGGTTACTCTTCCTCAAAATCTCCCAAGCCTCAGGAGTTAAATCAAAGATCAAGTCTAATTGATGTTGAGCTTGAGACATTACCTTCTTTTCATCTGGACCATAATAGATGAACAATACATATCTTGGTTTTGGCATTCCATAAAGTTGACCTACACTTGTTCTCTTCCAATCCGATCTTCTTTCAAATAGCCACCAATAACCCTGGGGATCATATTGTTTTAATACATAGGGGCCAAGAGAGACTGGAGGATTAAACTCAAACTTCAGTGGATCCTGTACCTTTTCAAATACATGCTTAGGCATAATATAACACGTAGAATAAACAATAGAAGTAAATAGATAATGAAAAGCAGGAACAGACTCTTTTAACTCAAAAACTACTGTATAGTTGTCCTTCTTATAAACTTTAGAAACATATCTGTTAAAAACATCACTATAGGACATACCACGATGCTTCATCAAATATGTCACCGTGAATACTACATCATCAGCGGTAAAGGGTTTTCCATCACTCCAGTATATCCCACTTCTTAGTTTTACCGTCATCTTTCTAAAGTTATTTTCATAAACTGGTGCAGATAAAGCAAGAGCATTTATTGTCTTACCAGTTTGTGGATCTAAGTACCACAATCCATCAAGAAGCATCTGCTGAGTTCCATTACCAACTGAAACCCCAGGTTTCCAAAAATTAAAATCTTTAGGATTTGCAAGTCTTCCATGTAAGGCATCTACAATTAGGGTTTCATGTCTTGGTAATTTGGGAAGAACCTGAGAAAATGTTATAGAAGAGCCTAACAAGGAAAGTAAAATAATGAATAACAATAGGATTGAAAACTTTTTCACTTTATTCGCCTCCCCCTATAGAAAATTTAAATAAAAGAAAGCCCTAAAGACAACAAAATTAAATAAAATCAAGAACTTCCCTTTTTTCACCTCCCCTTGTGTAAGCGCTTTACATGGGAATTATATTCCAGGGAAAAACAACTTGTCAAGAGGTTAATCTTATAACAAGTTCTAAGGGGAGTTCGATATGAGTAAAAGAAGATTCTATACCTAAGAGGAGGTCAAGTAAAATTTTAGCTCCAACTTCTCCCATCTCAGTCATAGGTTGTCTTACAGTAGAAAGACCCAAATACCTAGCATCAGATATATCATCAAAACCTATAATAGCCACATCGTCGGGTACCTTCAAACCGCTTTCAACTATGGCACTCATAACTCCCATAGCTTGAATATCTGAAGTACAAAACACCGCATCAAAAGGAATACCTCTATTAAGAAGAGTCTTTCCTGCTCTATAACCCTTTTCCCATGAAAAACCTGTCTGTATATGAAGACGAGGATTAAAATCCAAATTGGCTTCTCTCAAAGCCTGTAACAACCCTTCATACCTCTTATAACTTGCCATAAAACCCAGAGGATCATGAATAGCTCCACTAACAAAAGCTATATTCTTCCTACCAGTAGTTATAAGATATTTTACTGCTATATATGCGCCCTTTTTGTTATCTACATAAACACTAGGAAAATCAGGATGAAAACTGTCTACTAATACTACAGGTTTTCCTATCTCTTTCAAAAAATCTGCCTCTTTCTTTTTAAGTTCAAAAGAAACCAAGATCATTCCATCACATCTATTAAAAACTTCTTTTGTAAAAATTTTCTCCTTATCCTCTAATTTCTCCACATTATAAAGGTGAATCGAATAATCACTCTTAGAGATCACATTATTTATTCCTCTCAAAACTTCCACAAAAAAATCTCTGGTAAAAAAGGGTACAAAAATAGAAATTACGTTAGTTTTCAAAGTTTTTGTAGCAAGACTCCTAGCAACAAAACTAGGCGAGTAACCCAGTTTATTTATAGCATCTATTACTTTTTTCTTAGTTTCCTCACTTACCTTTGGAGAATTATTTAAAACTCTTGAAACAGTAGCTATACTTACCCCGGCTTCTTTTGCCACATCTTTTATGGTAATCATTATTTACCACCTCTAATTTATTCCTTTTAAAAATATATTTTATCAAACCTAAAACTTTCTGTAAACGTTTTCTTAAATAAAAAGTGCTCTATTTGACAAAACGCTCCATAGAAATTTAGAATTTTATAAGATTTTAGCTTAAACAGAGGAAAAATGAAAAGAATATTGTTCATAAGCAACGGATATGGAGAAGATTATGTAGCAGTCAATATTGCCAAAGAAATTCTAAACATCGATCCCTCAATAAACATAGAAGGACTTCCTATAGTTGGAGAGGGCAGGCTATATATAAATAATCACATCCCCATAATAGGCCCTCATAAATCAACCCCATCAGGTGGATTTCTAAGCAGTATAGAAAGCTTATTCAGGGATATAAAAGAAGGACTATTAAGTCTTCATTACCAACAAATAAAGAGTATGAAGAAATGGGCAAAGAAAGAAGGATTTATTATAGCAGTTGGAGATGTGATTCCCTTAGCTTTGGCAGTTTTATCTAAAAAATCCTTCTTTTTTGTAAGCATTCAAAAATCTGTTTATTATGTTCTCAAGGAAAACTATGAGTATAGAAATATAAATCCACAAGAATTAACAAAAATAGCCCCAAAAGCCTATCTTTTAGAGTATTATCTTATGAAAAATAAGAGACTTCTAAAGATATTTCCCAGAGATGAATTATCTTATAATATCTTAAGATTGTCTGGAATAAATGCTGAATACTTAGGTAATCCTATGATGGATGGTTTAGATCCTACAAACAAATTAGATCTTAGCCCATTTAGAGATTACTTCAAAGTGCTTATTCTTCCAGGATCAAGAACTCCAGAGGCCTATGCCAATTTAAAGATTCTAACTGAAAGTATTTTATCCCTTATTCATTCTGATATTAAAGAAAACTTTCTATTTCTCATAGCTTTAGCTCCCAACTTAAACCTGCCAAAAGTTAGAAAAATTCTCGAAGAGAAAAATTTCCTCTACGTAAACTCCAGCGAAGATTATTCAATGTACAGCTATAAAGATCATTATCTTATTCTTACCAATCTATTCAACGAATGCCTACATCAAGCCCAAATTGGAATATGTATGGCAGGAACAGCAACAGAGCAGTTTGTAGGTTTAGGAAAGCCTGCAATAGCAATTCCCGGGAAAGGGCCTCAGTACACAAAAAAGTTTGCTTATGCTCAAAAAAGACTACTCGGTCCTTCTCTTTTTATAGCGGAAAATCCTGAAAACGTTCCTGAGATCTTTAAAAAAATATACAAAAATGAGAAAATTCTAAAAGAAGTATATGAAAATGGGAGAAAGAGAATGGGGGAAAAGGGTGCCTCCAGAAGAATAGCAGAAAAGATTTTAAATATTATAAGAGGGGGATAAAAAATGGAAGATGTAAAAAGATATTTTAAAAATCCTGGAAAAGAATACCGAGCAATACCCTTCTGGTCTTGGAATGATAAATTAATCTCTCAAGACCTCATTGCACAAGCAAAAGAGTTTAAAGAAAAAGGAATTGGCGGATTTTTTATGCATTCACGGGTGGGATTAGAAACAGAATATATGGGAGAGGAATGGCTAAAATGCATAGAAGATGTAGTAAAAGCTTCAAAAGAAATAGACATCGATCCTTGGTTATATGATGAAGATAGATGGCCATCAGGTTTTGCAGGAGGGAAAGTAGCAGAAAAAGTAGGAGATGAGGGAAGGGCAAAAGTTTTAGCCATGAAGATTCTTAAAGATATCAACGAATTAAAAGGAGATGAAATAGCAATATACAAAGCTAAAATCATTGGAGAAAGAATATTTTCTTTAGAAAAAATAGAAAATAAAGATATTAACTTATCTCCTGATGAATCCTTAATTGCTTTATATAGGTTTATTGCTCCTAAAACTGATTGGTACAATGGAGATTCTCCACCTGATAATCTGAATCCAAAAAGTGTAAATGCTTTCATAAAAACTACCCACGAGGTATATTATGAGAGACTTAAAGATGAGTTTGGAAAGACAATAAAAGGTATATTCACTGACGAACCTAATATCTACCCTTATCTTTGGGGCGGAGGTTTTGATACTGAATACGTTTTACCTTACACTGATATATTTCCAGAATTTTTTAAAGAAAAACGAGGATATGACTTTTGGGAAATAGCCCCTTATGTATTTCTCAATGGAGAAAAATCGATAAAAGCAAGGTACGATTTTTGGCGAACAATATCGGAACTTTTTGTAGAAAGTTACACAAAACAAATCTCTGATTGGTGTAAAGAGCATAATATACTTTTTACAGGGCATTTTTTAGAAGAAAACATATTTCCCCATATTATACTATGCTCAGGATCTATAATGCCCCACTATGAATACTTAGATATTCCAGGAATTGATATATTAACTGAGGTAAGATATGAATTTTTAACGGTAAAACAAGCATCAAGCGTAGCAAACCAATTAGGTAAAGAAAAGGTAATATCAGAGACCTATGGATGTACTGGATGGGAATTTACTTTTGAAGGACAAAAACATGTAGGAGATTGGCAATATGCCCTTGGAGTAAATATAAGATGCCAACATTTATTCTTGTATTCTCTAAGAGGCTGTAGAAAAAGAGACTATCCCCCTTCTTTTAATCACAACCCATCCTGGGAATATCAAAATATAGTAGAGGACTATTTTGCAAGACTATCCTATATTCTCACTTTAGGAAATCCCATAAGAGATATCCTTCTTATTCACCCTATCGAAAGTAGTTGGTGTGAATTTAACGGAAAAGATAAAAGTATTCCCAAAGAAAGAGGAGAAGAATTTCAAAACATTATCTCTGCCCTTTTAGGAATACACTATGATTTTGATTTAGGAGACGAGTCCATTATAGAAAAATATGGCAGAGTGGACAAAGAGAAAAAAGAATTTATAGTTGGAAAAGCAAAATACAAAGTAGTAATCTTACCCCAGATGTTAACTTTAAGGAAATCTACTATTTCCCTTCTCTTAGAATTCTTAGACAATGATGGAAAAGTAATCCTATTAGAACCTCTACCAGAATATATAGAGGGAGAGGAAAATAAAGATCTTTTGGATAAACTAATAAGTCACCCCAACATCATAATTCTAAAGGGAAGAAAAACTCTTACAGAAAATATCGAAAATATTCTACCAAGAAGAATTTCCATAAGAGATGTGGTAGGTCAAGAAGTGGAACAATTTTTATACATGGAAAGAATCTTTAACGGTAAAAAAATATTTTTTATCGTAAATAATGATAGGGAAAAAGGTTATGATGTAGACATTTACCTCCACGGAGAAGGAAGAATTGAGGAGTGGGATCCTTTTACAGGAGAGATTAGAGATGTATTCTCAATGTTCACTGAAGGCTATCAACACATAAGAGTAAAATTTGCTCCCGCTGAATCCAAACTTTATGTAATGTACCCGGGAGAAACAATAAGAATAAAAAAGCCTAAAGAAGTGAAAAAAACCATATATTTGGAACCAACTTTTGAGGTAGAAAGGTTAGATCCAAACATACTTACCCTTGATACCTGCCAATATAAAATAGGAGGGGAATGGTCAGAAGAAATACCTATATGGATCGCTCAGAGAAGAATAAGAGAGAACTTAGGCATGATAAATATTGACTACAATAATGGGGTCCAGAGATGGAAATGGATAAATAATACTCATCCCAATGATAATACAAGGGTAGAGTTAAAACTAAAATTCCAAGTAAAGAAAGTTCCAGATAAAGAGATCTATCTCTTAACAGAAAATTTCAAAGATATAGAAAAAATCTTTGTGAATGGAGAAGAGATAGAAAAAATAGAAAAGGGATGGTACTTAGATAAGAATTTCAAAAAAATACCACTAGAAAATATACAAGAAGGAGAAAACATTATACACATTATTCTTGAATATAAAAATAGCACTGAACTTGAAGACTTTTATCTATTAGGTGATTTTGCTGTAAGCCTTAAGAGAGAGATATTAGAGGAGAATAAAACTATATCCTTAGGAGATTGGGTACATCAAGGTTATCCTCATTATGCTGGAAGAATGCTTTATAGGCAAAACCTAAATATAACAAAAAGTGAAAATGATATAGTACTACTTTCTATAGATAATTTTTCAGCCACCTTAATAAAAGCAGTAATAAATGGAAAAGAATGTGGTTTTATACCTTGGAGATCTCATAAACTGGATATCACTAACTTTATAAATAATGGTGAAAATAAAATAGAATTAATTTTATATGGTAGCCTAAGAAATATGCTTGGTTCCTTACATCATAGAGCCCAAAAGATATCCTTCGTAAGTGCCCAAGCTTTTAGAGTAGAAGGAGACGATTATACCTCTGATTATGTATTCTATCCCTATGGATTATTCTCTCCAGTAAAATTGGAGGTGATATCTTAAAACTCCTTTCTCTCATCCCAACTTTTATAATAGCCACAAAGCCAATTAAGGGTCAAATATCTCTCTATGATTATATTGGATATATATACGTAATCCTCTCCTTCTAGAAGAGAAAATGGTTTACCCTTAACAGAAAAATCATTTTCTAAAATCTCTTTTATTGCTCCTAAATCAAGAGCCTTTTTAGCTAAAATTTTTATGGCTTCCTCATAAGACTTCCCATCTTCCAGCTTATAATTCTCCTTCATCATTCTCCCCAATTTCCATCTAAAATACCAAAGTTCTGCAATCTCCCTCTCCCTCATAAGTTCTTTATAATTTCTTAGTTTTGCCATTTTTTCAAATTCCTTTATGCTTTTTAAAACTGGAATTAAACCTATAACATCAACCAATTTAAATCCTTCTTCATAAGGAGGAAGCTTATCAATAAAAGAAAGAGCCCATAGAAGTATTCCTAAATCCTCCAAATAACTTAATGAAAGAAAAACTTCTATTTCTTCCCATTTACCAAGTTCTTTTCCAAAAAGTAATTTTTCTCTTTCACTTAAGATACTCTTAATTCCTTCATCTTCAATCCACTCATTAACCTCATCAAAAAAGTTTTTTTCAATTTTTAAAATCTCTTCATCTTTTGAAGAAGAATAAATAGCCTCTGCTTGTGCTCTTAGAAAAAGCACAGCTATAGAAATAGCTCTATTCAATACTGTTTTTTCGTCGGGCGGATTTAATAGAATGTCTTCTTCCATTTATATACCTAATAACGATAATTTATAAAGAAAATTAACGCATACAAAAACAACCCAAAACTCATAAAAAGACTCAAAATTCCAAGTACTTCCACAATTTTATCTATTCTCTTCATATTTTCATACTCCTTTAAGAATTTGTTAAAGTATATTATAATATTCTTTGTATAAAATTAAAAGGGAGGAAGGCTTTTTCATTAATGACTAATATACTAGAGCTTCCTAAGAGAATAATATATGGTAGGGGGAGTATATCACACATAGGAAGTGAACTAAAAAAAATTGGAAATAAATTTTTATTCCTCACTGGTGAGTCATCCCTCAAAAGAAGTGGACATTTAGACAAAATCATGGATGAGATTAAAAAGAATGACCTTGATGTGATAGTAATAACTGGCATACCCTCCGAACCAAATTTAGATGTAGTTTTTCAAATCTGTAATAGAATAACAGGTAATAATTTTGATGGAATTGTGGGAATCGGGGGAGGAAGTGTAATGGATATGGCAAAGATCATTGCCTTTCGAATAAAGACTAAGTTAAGTCCAGTTGATGCAAGGGGGAAAGAAGTAGAAGACGCCCTTCCCATAATTGCCATACCCACCACTGCAGGTACCGGAAGTGAAGCTACAAGATTCGCAGTAATAACTGATGAAAGTACAAAGGATAAATTCATAATTATGGGAAAGGCCTTGATACCAACTTTAACCATTATTGACCCAGAGTTAACCTTTACCATGTCTCCTCTTGTAGCAGCCTCAACAGGAATAGATGCTTTTTCTCATGCCATAGAATCATATTTATCCCGAAATTCTACACCTATGATAGAGTGCTTCTCTAAATCTGCCATAATAGACATATATAACTTTTTACCAGAAGCAGTATTAAAGCAGTCAGAAAGTGCTAAAGAAAAGATGGCTTATGCAGCTTTTTGGGCTGGTGTAGCTATAAACAATACCAAAACCACCTTAGTTCATGCTATGTCCAGACCCTTAGGAGGGATTTATAAGATTCCCCATGGAATAGCAAACGGAATTTTACTTCCAGCCTATCTAAGGTTTAATGCTCCCTTTATTTCGGATGAAAAATATAAATTCTTAAAAACTTTCTTTGAAGGAGATCCTGCAGAAAAAGTAGAAGAACTGATAAAAAAATTAAATCTTCCAACTAAAATATCTCAAGTAGTTAGAGAAGAATTAGACGTCGATCTCTTAGTAAAGAGGACTATGGAAGCCAAATTTAATGTGGAAAATAACATAAGACCAGTGAAAGAAGAAGATATATATAATTTATTTTATGAAGTGATGTAGAAGATGAATAAAATAAAACTTGTCACTGTATCGAGAGATTTTGGCACCGATGCTGATGAAATTGTAGAAAGAGTTGCTAAAAAAGTAAATGGAGAAATCATTAATAAACAAAAGATTTTAAATCACCTTAAAGAAAAAAACATAAATGTAGAAGAATTAATAAAAAAAGAAAAAGAGTTAATATTTCAGAGAAAAGACAAGGAATTTATAGAAAATTATAAAGAGTATATAAAAAAAGGAATAACAGAAATAATTAAAGAAAAAGATTCAATCTTATTTTTATTGGGAAGAGGAGGACAATTTCTATTTAAAGATGAGGATTATGCTTTTCATTTAAACATCTTTGCACCTTTAGAATTTAGAATAAAATATTTAGCTCAGAAATATCTTCTCCCTGAAGAGAAAGCCTTTGAGATAATAAAAGAGAAAGACTTTGAAAGAGAAATCTTTTATAATGTAATATTTGGTAATAACTGGAAAAATCCCTATTTATACAATTTAGCCATCGATCGTTCAGCTTTTACTCCTCCCGAAATAGAAGACATGATTTTAAGAATCGTTGAGAAAAAAGAAATTCCTAAAATCTTACTTGAACAAATTCCACTTCCTACAAAACCTAATTTTGCCAACAAAAGTGAGGAAGAATTTGCAAAAATATTATCTTTTTATCAAATAAAATGGGAATACGAGCCAAGGACCTTCCCTTTAGAATGGGACAGTGAAGGGAATATCATTGAGTCTTTTACTCCGGACTTTTATCTTCCAGATTTTGATCTCTACATTGAGTTAACACTCCAAAAACCAAGGGTTATGAGTGAAAAACTAAAAAAAATTAAGAAATTAAAAGAATTATATCCTAATGTTAAAATAAAGCTATTCTATGGAAAAGAATACGAAAAACTCCTTGCCAAGTTTGGAATAAAAGAAATAAGATAAAAGCATGGAAAAAATCGGCAAAATTTTATTTACAAAAGAAGAAATAGAAAAAAGAATAAAGGAATTAGGAGAAGAGATAAGCAAAGATTATAAGGATAAAGACTTAGTTCTCGCCTGTATTCTTAAAGGAGCTGTATACTTTGCAGTAGACCTTACAAGAAACTTAAGTATACCTTTTGTTTTAGACTTCATATCCATTCTAAGCTATGGATCTTCTAGAGAAAGTCAAGGTATTGTGAGGATAATAAAAGATCTTGATGTAAACATATACAAAAAAGATCTCTTAATAATAGAGGACATTGTAGATACAGGCTTAACCCTTTCCTATCTAATTAGAAATCTTCAAGCTAAGAATCCTTCATCCATAAAAGTCTGTACATTACTTGACTGTCCCGGAAGAAGAATAATCGATATAACGGTAGATTACAAAGGTTTTGAAATACCAAACTATTACGTTATAGGATATGGGCTTGATTATAAAGAAAAATATAGAAATCTACCTTACATTGCAGTGCTTGAAGAATTTTAAAATCTCTTCGAAGTTAACTCAAGAAACTTATTAATATAATCTTGCATCTCCTCAACATGCTTTATAATATCCTCTCTTAACTTCTCTCCCTCTGAAGTAAGTCTATATATTTTCTTAGCAGGACCTGTACCCTCTACGTCCCATCTTCCAATTATAATTCCCTCTTCCTCAAGATCCTTTAAAATTCTATACCCTCTCCCCATACCACCTATGCCTGGAGAGAGAAGATTAGGAAAGAGTTCGCTTAAAGAGGAAATAAGCTCATAACCATGAAGCTCTCTCTCTGAGAGAGAGACAACTATCCAGGCTCTTAACCAAAAAGTAGGCGAAAGTCCTGTAACCCTTGTCCTACATTTTCTTGTTGACTTCATTTTTACTCCCTCCTATATTCTAAATTCATATATATAACCTTTTTATTTATTTGTCAAGAGAGGGAAATAACAACAGAAGCAGAAAAAAGTTAAAAGAGGGAATACTATTACTTAAAAATAGGGAGAAGGCTTATAAATACCCTCTCCCTATTTAAGACTATTATTTTTATAAGTCTAATTTTATATAATCTTTATCTTCTAAAAGAAATTCTTTTCCAAGATACTTTACCTTAAACATTTTTCTATCCGATTTATATCCCTTATAAAGATACTTTATTTCCAATTTTCCATCATTTACTTCAATTTTTATTAGGTTATATTCTCCATTCTCGTAACTCCATGATATACCATCATCTTCGTAATACATAAATTCACCCTTTCCAGGATAAACAAGAAGTTCTAAAATCTCTTGTTTCTTTTCTCCCACAAAAGATTGGACCTCCCAAAGAGGAATTATACTTCCCTCTCTAATAAATAATGGTATCCTACCAAGAGGAGCCTTCACTGAAATATAATTAGGCCCTTCATACTTTTCATTTCCCCAAAAGTCATACCATATACCTGGAGGCAAATAGACCAATCTTGCCCTCACTCCTTCTCGATAAATAGGAGCAACAAGCATAAAAGGTCCCAACATAAATTCATCATAATTATAGATGGACTCTCTATCATTAGGGAATTCGAGAACTAAAGGCCTTATAAGAGGTATACCTTTCTCTTTTGCCTCCCAAAACAAAGAGTAAAAATATGGAATAAGTTTGTATCTTAACTTAATATAATTCCTTGCTATGTCCTCTACCTCCTTTGAAAATGCCCACGGTTCTTGTGGTCTTGTATTTAACTCTGAATGATTCCTAAAAAAGGGATAGAAAATACCAAGCTCAATCCATCTTACAAAAAGTTCTGGAGAACAATTAAGACCAAATCCTCCTACATCTGCACCAATAAAGGGAACTCCTGATATTCCAAGATTCTGAAGCATAGGAATACTTACATAGAGATGCTCCCACCAACTCTTATTGTCCCCTGTCCATACTGCTGAATATTTCTGTACTCCTGAAAAACCTGCTCTCGTAATTATCAATGGTCTTATATTAGGATTTTCCCTTCTCCACCCCTCATAGCTTGCCTTTGCCATCAAAAGTCCATAAACATTATGAATTTCATCATGGGTAAACTCTCCTCTTTCCCCATGCAATACATCCTTAGGAAAAGTCTTCTCATAAAATACTTCATCGGTATGATCAGAGAAGATTCCCCAAAAAGTACTATGCCTTTCCCAAGATTTTGAAAAATTATCCACAGGATGAGGAAAAGACGAAGGCTCATTCATATCATTCCATATACCAGAAACCCCTGCGTCAATCAACTTTTTTTGTTTCTCTCCCCACCACTCTCTAACTCTCCCCTTTGCAAAATCAGGAAAAACGCATTCTCCAGGCCAGACATATCCTGTATAAATTTCGCCTGTAGACCTTCTACAGAAGCATTCCTTTTCGATTCCCTCCCTATAAACCTCATAATTAATATCCTTCTTAACTCCTGGATCCACTATTGGTACTACTTTAAATCCCATTTTGTTAAGATCTTTTATCATTTCTTTTATATTAGGAAACTTTTCCTCATCAAAAGTAAAAACCCTAAACCCATCCATATAATCAATATCTAAGTAAAGAACATCGCAAGGAATATCTTTTTCTCTAAATTTTCTCGCAATATCCATGAGCATTTCTTTATTCCTATATCCCCATTTTGACTGCTGATATCCGAGAGCAAAGAGGGGAGGCATATAATATCTACCAATAAGAAAGGTATAATTTTCAATTACCTCCTTAGGGGTTGGGCCATAGATAAAATAGTAATCAAGTTCTCCATTATCAGCATAAAAACAGTAATACTCAGAACTTTCTTCTCCTAAGTCAAAATATGTCCTAAAGGTATTATCAAAAAAGATTCCATAAGAAAATTCACTATTCCAAGCGAGGAGAAAAGGATGAGACTGATAAAGGGGATCTGTATTAGGATAATGATGAGGATCATCAGTATTCCAATTCACATATTTTTTCCCTTTTTTATTAAGTCCTCCCATCTTCTCTCCAAGGCCTAAAAAAGCCTCTTCTTTATGAAAACTCTTTAAGGAGAATACTTTATTTTTATATTTTGCGTATCCATAATTCTGATAATCGGAATGAATAAGTTTTTCTTTCTCATAAATCTTTATATTAGGAAAATTCTTATTTATAACTACTTTAAGAATTCCTGTATACAATATTATATCCTCTTCGTTCTCTTCTACTACGAAGTCTATCTTAGATATTTCTCTTTCTATGGCAAAAGAATAATTGTGTCTCCATTCTTTATTTTTAGAAAAGTGAAATCTTATCACCTTCTCATTAATGACCTCTATTTTTAAATCTTCCTCACCTCTTAATAATAAACTTTCTCCTTTTTTCTCCCATGAATTTATCTTTGACCATGGCTTTAATTTCTCTATCATATAACCTTACTACTCCCTTCTTAATTTTTTATTCCTTTACTTCGTCAGAATAGATCTCTAATTCGCCAATTTGTCCTCCTGTAGCCCCCGTATTTGCATAGAAAATAATTTGGACAAATCTTACCTCTGTAGGCTCTTTTAACTTAATATCCACAATATTACTTGTGAAGGGGTCAAAGATGTAATCTGCTTTGGGAACAAGAGTAAAATATTCATTACCATCTAAACTATACTTAATTTCAAAAGTTTGTATCCTCTTACTCCATATTCTATCAGGATTTAAAGCAATCCTTATAGTATGTATCTTATATACTTTTTCAAGATCAACGGTGACTATATTAGGATAAGAATTCGCCTTTCCTTCCCAATAACTCTTAATCTTTCCATCATTAGCATATCTTTCTCTATAAACATCTTGAAATCCATTAGCAGTAATAGGCTTCTTAAGAGCTACGTTCACTCCTGAGGGTTTTTCAGGAACTATAGGCTGGAAATTCTTGAAACTTTCAGGAACTTGAGACTCTGTTTGCTCTGGGGTTTTGACAAGCCTAACATACTCAGGCTTAATATTAGAAAGAGATTTCAGTATATTAGGATCATATTTTCTAACTGAAGTTTGTATTTCTCCAGTAAAACTTATATTAATATTTTTGACAAAAGGATTTATCTTAAACCTTCCTTCTTCAAGAGACTTAATTTTCTTGCCCAAAATCTCCAAGTTTTTAATTGATACATTCTCCACAGTATGCTTTTCATCATAACCAATAATCCTTGAGGGAGGAAAATTTCCTCTAAGTACTCTAACGTTCTCTACACTTACATTTCTTATATTTCCTCTTTCCTTTGTAGAAGACCATTGACTAGCAAGTACTGCAAAATCAATCAATTGATTATTTTCTCCTGCATCTCCTTGTCCCATAAGAGCATTTTCCACCACTATGTTTTCATAATATATGTTTTTCACAAGAGCATCATCACTATTATGAATACTTATTACAGGTTTATGGAAATTATATAAAACTGTAATATTTCTAAAGCTAATATCAGAGATTACAGCATTTTCCTTCTGTCCTTTATTAGTCTCATAACCTATCTCCATAGATTGTGCAAGATCAGTCCATATCTGTATATTATTGAAGTTTATAAATTTCGAATCTCCAGAGTAATTTTTAACCACAAGACTATCATCCCAACTTCTTACAAAAGAATCAGAAACATTAATATTCCTTGAAGACTGAATAGTTACACCATCACCATTTTGTCTTGCAGTAATTATCTTTACATTCTTAACTACTGTATTTTCACATTCAAATAAGTTTAATGCCCAGGCATTTGGATTAGTGATTATAACTCCCTCTATAGTAATTCCCTTACTATTCCTCAGGTTGATAGGAACTCTTGCTATCTCTCCAGGAGTGAGCCAATTTTTCCATATACTCCCATCAATAATTCCTCTTCCCCTTATAGTTACGTTATTTAAAAATATTCCATGAACTGAGGTGTGAAGTACTGCTCCTCCAGAGATATAAAGAGTCTGTCCACTTTGTAAAGGAATATCCTCTATGGTCCATTCTCCAGGCCCTATATAAATAACATTCGGATCATTTTTATCAGGAACATCTTTTTCAAGAGGATTTACAAATATATGGAGAGCCCTATCGGGAGAGTCGTTGAATATTACGGTGTAAAATCCAGGCTCTTCAATATAAAAAGTTATATTTTTTCCACTTATTATAGGTTTAATACTATACGAAGAGGGCAAAACATTACAACTCTTTACGTCTTTTGTTGTAGATATCTCAATTTTTAACTTTCCTCCTTCATAATCAAAGTAACACATAGGAGTCGAAGAAAGCTTTATTTCTTCATTTCCAAGCCATCTTCTATTGGGATTTACAGGAATATCATATACAAAAACTTCATGTCCCCCCACTTTAACTCTTATATCACTTGCAGGCTTCATAGTCTTAGGTGCCTCATAGATCACAAGTTTTGGCTCTGTTAAATTTTGAGCAAAATTTACCTCCAAGATTAAATTTAGAAGTAAGAACAGCACTATAAAAGAGAAAAATTTAAAAGATTTCATAAAAAGCACCTCCTAAACTTATCCTTTTATTCCTCCTCGAGTCATTCCCTCCATCATATATCTCTGGAAAAAGGCAAAAAGCAATATGGGAGGAATTATCGAAAAAGTAACAGCTCTTATAATATCCACATCGGTAGCAACACTAGTCCTAAATTGAAACAACCTTACCATCACCGTCTCTTTTCCTGTATTGTTAAGGAGCAGGTATGGCAATAGAAAATCTGACCAAGCACTATTTATAGTAAATATGGTGATCACCGTATTTATTGGATAACTCAAGGGAAAAACAACTTTAAAAAATATAGACCATTCTCCTCCTCCATCTATTCTTGCAGCCTCTATAATGGATTGAGGGATAGAGTCAAAAAAGTTCTTATAAAGTATCACAAAAAAAGCATTAGCTCCAGCTGAAAGCCACAAAGGTATAAAACTTCCCTGTAATCCCAATCTCACTATGTTTATAAAAAGAGGGACAATACTCGTTGTGGTAGGAATCATTAGGCTCCATAATAAAAGATAATAGATAAGTTTGTACCCCTTAGGTTTTATCTTAGAAAGAGCATAGCCTAGTAGTCCATTACCAACAACAGCAAAAACTATACTTCCAATCACTACTATGAAGGAATTAAGATAAAATTTGCTGAAATTTAGGAGTTTCCAAGTCTCAATAAATTTATTTATATCATAAGATTTAGGAAGAATTCTTGGCTCATTAACAAACTCTCTTAAATCTTTAAAGCCTGAAAGTATAGTCCATATGATAGGAAATACAGCTACAAATACCACAATAAAACCCACTAAATATATCAAAAGATATAAAAACTTTACAGAATTTCTCCTAAAATCATAAGTTCTCAATAAACCATAATCTTTTTTTAAAGAAAACAACCTATTCATCTTAACCCCCATAAACTATTCTTCATTTACCTTAACTAGTCTGTTATACACTGTAGTCAAAAGAAGAAGAATCAAAGCAATAATTACAGAGATAGATGCAGCTTTAGGATAATCAAATTTTTCAAAAGCATATTTATATACAAGAAGCATCAATGTAGTTGATGCGTTATTAGGTCCACCATTAGTAAGGACTAATGGCTCATAAAGTACCTGAAATACAAAAATTATTTGTAGAATTAGAAGAGTCCTTGCTAAATTGTATATTTGAGGAAGAGTGATATACTTTAATCTTGCCCATATACCTGCACCATCTATAGTAGCAGCCTCATAAAGCTCTGGATCTATTCCTTGCAATCTTGCCAAATATATAAGAGTAGTTGCTCCCGCTGAACGCCAGGTCATAAAAAGTACTATAAGAGGAATAACTAAATGAGATTTTGTAAGCCATGCTTGGGGAGGAAAACCTAATTTTCCAAGAAGTATATTCAGAAGCCCTGTCTTACCTGCCCTATATATGTATAGCCACATTATTGCTACTGCAAGACCAGGAATTACGTTGGGTAAGTATACGGATACTCTAAAAAATCCTTTAAAATGAATAATTTCATTAATAATAATGGCAAGGATTATAGGTACTAAAAAACCTATAACTAAGGACCAAAAGGTATATAAAAAAGTATTAAAGAAAGCAGCCTTAAAATCTGGATGTTGAACAACTTCTATATAATTTTGAAAACCTACAAACCTCTCTAATCTGATACCCTTTGCCGAATAAAAGGACATCACCACGCTCGCCAAAAGAGGCTCCCACAGAAAAAAGACAAAAAGAATAATAGAAGGGGCCATTATTATCCATCCAGCTATATCCTTTTTATGTCTTTTAAACATCTTACCTTCCTCCTAAAGAATATGGGGAGCACAAAAAGTGCTCCCCATACTTTACTTTTTCTTATTTACATACATGTCTAGCATCTTTTGTAGATTGCTATTTGCAACATCAAGAAGTTTCTTCACATCAGCGTTTTTATCAGTTACCACAGCCTGTAATACTTTCGTTAACTCAGCATACATATCCTGGGTTAAATAGGGTTCTTCAGGACGTAAGACATTAGGCTTTTTTATCCAGTTATAGTAATCATTATAAAGTCTCATGTCTACATTCCTATATTGCTTTGTTATCTCTTCCTGAGCCTTAAGCCAATCCTTTGCAATCCAGGCCGGAAAAGAAGGAATTACAGGTACTCCATTTTTTACTCTATTTTCTGCATCTGCCTTCATTCCTGCCAGAGATTCAGGAGTCACTACAGGAGCCTTCCCCATAATTTCAAGGAAGTTTAGAGCAGCCATAATCTCATCAGAGGTTGCTTTAGCGCTGAACATATAAGGAGTACCACCCATGAGAGAATACTGATGCCCTTTAGGGCCAGCTGGAACAGGGACAATAGCAAGTTTATCAAGAGGCATTCCATAGACTTGAGTAGGCTGGTTTACAGCATCCTGAGCTCCAAGATACATTGCAGCTCTTCCAGTTGCTATAGCCTCGAAACCAGATCCCCAGTCTTCACTAGTGGGATCATCGGTTAAGACATTATATTTCCATTTCAAATCCTTAACAAAATTCATTGCTGCAACAACCTCAGGAGAATTTAAATTTGCATACCATTTTCCATCTTTTTGTATCTCAAGCTTAGCTCCAAAATTCCATGCTATTTGTGTAAAATGCCATCCCCCTGCATTATCTTTTGCAAGAAGACAAAAACCTGCACTACCAGTTTTATCCTTTATAATTTTTGCAAATTTAGCCAATTCATCCCATGTCTTTGGATATTTAGGAGTACCATCAGGATTCATTAAACCAGCCTTTTCAAAAAGTTCAAGATTTAGATACATACCGAGGGCATAGGCATCCCTTGGAACACCATAGATCCTATTATTTTTAGAAAGTATTTGTTTTACTGATGGGTTCATTAAACTATCCCATCCCTTTTTCTTTAGCTCATTGGTTATATCCTTGACAAAACCACCTGCAATAAGCTTTTGAGGTTCTGTAAACCATGTCTCAAAAATAGTTGGTAGATTACCAGATTCAGCAAGAGGTACAAAAGTATCAGGAGAATACTTGTATGTAGCTGGAACAACTTGCACATTAGGATATTTCTTTTCAAACTCTTTTTTCCATTTTTCAAACATCTCAATGTCACTTTTCAATGTGGGCTCAGGCCACATTCCAAGCTTCAGTACTATCTTTTTTTGAGCAAAAATTTCCGATCCGTTAAATATCAAAAGCAAAAGTAAGAAAAATATAAGAAACTTCTTCATAACTTTTGCCTCCTTAAACTCCCTTTAACCTATTTAACATATTTCTCAGGATTATTAGTTAATATCATACTTTTAACATATATCTTAGCCTTCACAGCTCCTGCTTTATTAAAAGCAAGATCAGGTTCTGCTTTAGTACCATCTCCCCAATTTTTTAAACCATGAGCAAATAAATCAATCACATAGGTCTTAAATTCGGTAGATAGAGTTATTCCCCAATCAGTAAAAGTCTTTTTTAAATTTCCAAGAGTCATAACTATATTTTGTGCATCTTTTGGATCATCAGCTTTAATAGTAATTACCACGTACCTATAGTCCTCTGCTTCCATAAAATCATCTTTAAAATTTAAGGTCATCCAAGCATTTTCGATACTTGAATCAAAAACCAATAGTCCCTTTTCTAATTTATAAGCTGGACCATATGGTCCCCAATAACCTTCCCCATTCTGTTCCTCAAATTTCGTTGCCACAATAAAATCGTCATCTGCAAAAACAAAAGTAAAAAGTAAAAGCATAATTAAAATACCTAAAATATACCTTTTCATTTTAAATACCTCCCTACTTAAATTAAATTTGGAAAATTAAAAACAAGTTTTTATTATATTAAGTTGAACGTTAAACTTTAAACTACTATCTAATAACCCCCTTTCTCCTTCTTTATAGGTAAAGATCTTTTACTTTAACGTTAAACTTGATTAAGTTTAAAATTAATTTAAAGAAAACTTCAATCACTTTTATAAGGATAAAAAACAAACTTTTGCAACTTATATTATACTTTTCTCCTATTTTTAAAATTTTTCTCAATTTTTAGCAAAATATCTCACACTTTCTCTCTCGACAATTCTAACTGGCAATATCACTGTTCTTTCTTTAATAGGCTTTCCTTCAAGATAATCCACAAGCATTTTAGCAGCGATTATTCCCTTCTTCTCAACATCTTGATGGATAGTCGTAAGTCTTGGCGAAGTTATGAGACTTATGTCAAGATCATCAAATCCCACAATTGATACCTCGTCAGGAATTTTTACCCCCATCTCAATCAGTCCACTCATAATCCCCGCAGCCATAATATCTGCAGTGACAAATATGGCAGTAAAGTCTTTTCTTTCACTCAACTTTCTTCCCAACTCTATACATTCTTCTACCCTTGTCCCATGTTCATAAACGTTCTCTTTTTTAAAGGGAATACCAAATTCCTCTAAAGCCTTTTTATACCCCTTCAATCTTTCTTCCAAAACTCCCTTAGGCTTAATCTTAGGAGATACAAATAAAATTTCCCTGTGTCCTTTTTCTATCAAATATTTTGTAGCCAAATAACCCCCTTTAAAATCTTCAAGGCCAACTTTTAAGAACTTGTCACCATCCACATAACTATCTATAAGTACTACGGGAATTTCCGTTTTTAAAAGTGTCTCATAAAATTCATCCTCAAAAATACCTGTAACTATTACTCCATCAAGATTCCAATTTTTCAAAAGAGCAATTAATTCCTCTTTATTGTTTACTGTACGCAACATAATAAAATATCCCCTACTACTTAATTCCTTCTCAACTCCTCCTAAGAAAACTGTATGAAATGGATCTTGTATAAAACTCCCCCTTGCAGTAGGTATTAAACAATTTATGACCCCTACTATTTTCGAATTTCTTTTAACTAAAGATCGTGCAAGCATATTAGGCACATAACCTTTTTCTTCTATTATTTTTTCAATCTTCCTTACTGTTTCAGCAGAAACATGCTCATATTTTTTGTGTATGACATTAGAAACTGTAGTAGGACTTACTCCAGCTTCTTTTGCAATGTCTTTTATAGTAATCAAATTCTTTTTTTTCATACTCTTCACCCT
This sequence comes from Dictyoglomus thermophilum H-6-12, assembly GCF_000020965.1. Lineage (NCBI taxonomy): Bacteria > Pseudomonadati > Dictyoglomota > Dictyoglomia > Dictyoglomales > Dictyoglomaceae > Dictyoglomus > Dictyoglomus thermophilum. Next base: position 1,861,717 of record NC_011297.1, read on the forward strand.
TTTTGCATTTTAAAAAATATTATACAAGAAAATACAACTCGTTATCGCTCATAGAATATAAAAATACTCTTTTAGGAAAGCGGTAATAAACAGCCATCTTTCAAATTTAATTTTTCCTTTATAATATTGTGATAAAATTTCAAAAATAAGACATAAAATAAAGTTATAAAACACTTTTAAAGGGAGGAAAAAAGATGATAAACAGTTTTCCAAAGACAAAAGAAGAGGTTTTAAAGTATGTTAAAGAGAATAATGTCTACTTCATAGAAATTTGGTTCACAGACATCTTAGGGTACCTAAAAAGTTTTACTATAACTGCCCATGAGTTAGAAAAGGCCTTCGAAGAAGGATTGGGTTTTGATGGCTCTTCTGTTAGAGGATTCACAAGAATAGAAGAAAGTGATATGATTGCTTTTCCTGAACCAGAAACCTTTACCATCCTTCCTTGGAGACCTAAAGACAAAAAAGTGGCAAGAATGTTTGCAACAATCTTAGAACCAAACGGAAAACCCTTTGAAGGAGATCCCAGAAATGTCCTAAGAAGAATGCTTGCAAAAGCAAAAGAATTAGGCTTTACTTATTATGTAGGACCTGAATTAGAATACTTCTATCTCAAAGCTCCAAGCTCTAACCCTGAAGTTTTAGATTGGGGAGGATATTTTGACTTAATACCCAGAGATGAAGCTATTGATTTAAGACATCAAACAGTATCAATATTGGAAGAAATGGGTATTGAGGTAGAACTTACTCATCATGAAGTGGCTCCATCTCAGCATGAGATAGATTTTCGATATGCAGAAGCTTTAACTATGGCAGATATTGTAATGACAGCAAGATTGGCTGTAAAAGAAGTAGCATATCTTAATGGAGTTTATGCCACTTTTATGCCTAAACCCCTCTTTGGCCAAAATGGATCTGGAATGCATGTTCATATGAGTTTATTCAAAAATGGCAAAAATGCCTTCTTTGATCCTAACGATAAATATCATCTTTCTGATACTGCAAAACACTTTATCGCAGGTCTTTTAAAACATGCAAAAGAGATAACCCTTATTACTAACCAATGGGTAAATTCTTACAAGAGATTAGTACCTGGATATGAGGCTCCTGTTTATATATCTTGGGCTATGAGAAATAGATCTGACCTTATAAGAGTTCCTATGTATAAGCCTGGAAAGGAAGAAGCAACAAGAATTGAGTACAGGGCTCCTGATCCTGCTTGTAATCCATATTTAGCTTTTGCTGTAATACTTGCTGCAGGTCTCGAAGGAATAGAAAAGAAATATCCTCTTCCTGAGCCTATAGAAGAAAATGTTTATCATATGACCGAAGAAGAAAGAAGAAAAAGAGGAATAGAAAGCCTTCCTGGAAGCTTAATTGAGGCCATAGAAATAACAGAAAAAAGTGAATTAGTAAGAAAAGCATTAGGAGATCATGTTTTCACAAACTTTATAGAGAACAAAAAGATAGAATGGGACAATTATAGAAAACAAGTTACTACCTATGAATTAGAAACCTATTTACCTGTACTATAAAAAAGAGGGGGACATTGCGTCTCCCTCTTTTTCATTTCCAAAGAACTATAATATAATCATCCGTAGCGGTTTTTAAAAATAGGAGGTAAATATGTTTCTTTGGATTTTTTTAATATTTATAATAGGAAAAGAAATCGTTCATGCTTATCTTAGCTGGAGGAACCTAAAGTATGCCACATCTCATAAAGAAATCCCTGACATACTTAAGGATATAATAACGGAGGAAAATTTCAAAAAAGCTAAAAGCTATCTAAAGGATAATACCATATTTGGTTTTATCAGTCAGGCCTTTGATTTAGTAATTACTTTAGTCTTCTTATTTTTCCTTTATCCCTATATTGAGAATTTTGTATCTTCTATTACATCTTCTTTTGTTCTTCAAGGACTTCTATTCTTTGCAATTTCTGGACTTATAAACTTAATCTTATCCCTACCCTTTCAAATCTACGATACTTTTGTTATAGAACAGAAATATGGATTTAATACAATGACTGTAAAAACCTTTATCTTGGATATCATAAAGTCTATTATAATATCGGTAATCTTAGGTACCCCAATTCTCTCGCTCTTGCTTTACATAATAAAAGTAGATCCAAATTTCTGGTGGAAGTTTGCTCTTGTGGTAATTTTCTTCGAGGTTTTCATGATTTACATATATCCAGTACTCATAGCCCCTCTTTTCAATAAGTTTATTCCTTTAGAAGAGGGAGAACTGAAAAATAAAATAATGGAAATTGCAGATAAAAATGGATTTAAAATAAGTAATGTATTTATCATGGATGCTTCTCGAAGGACAAAAAAACAAAACGCTTACCTTACTGGTCTTGGAAAAACAAGAAGAGTAGTACTATATGACACTATACTCTCCTATCCCCAAGAAGAAATACTTGCCATATTTGCCCATGAATTAGGACATCATAAGAAGGGACATATCACCAAATCATCAATTCTATCAATAGTCTTTTATGTTCTATATATATACTTAACCTTTTTAGTATATAAAAAAGCTCCTTTTACTCAATATTTCGGAATTAAAAAAGAATTTACCATACTTCTATATTCTTTCATGTTCATTTCTTCTCTATTCTATTTCATAACTCCATTAGTGAATGCCATATCCAGAAGATTTGAATATGAAGCAGACAAATTCTCTGCCGAAATTCTTAACACTCCTTATCCCCTAATCAACGCTCTTAAGAGATTAATAAAAGAAAATCTATCCAACATTTATCCTGATCCCTTATTCCGCACATGGTATTATTCCCATCCAGCTCCTGTAGAAAGAATATACAGTCTACTAACTTTAGATAAGGAGGCAAAAAGCAAATGAAAATCACTTTAGCTCAAATAAATCCCACTATTGGAGATATAGAAGGAAATTTAATAAAGATAAAAAATGCCATATTAAAAGCTATTTCCGATAAAAGTGACGTGATTATCTTTCCAGAGCTTTCCTTGTTGGGATATCCCCCTTTTGATCTCTTAAAGAATAGAATTATTAGAGATAAATTAGAAAGAGCACTTCAAAAAATCTTAGAAGAAAAATTCTCCATAAATATTCTTTTAGGAGCTCCCTATTTTGAAAATAATAAAACCTATGACAGTGTATATTGGATAAAGGAAAATAAAGTAATAAAAAGAATTGATAAATTCTATTTCTCAAATGATCCGTTAGGTCAGAATGATTATTTCTCCAAGGATGCAAAGCCGGAATATATAGAAATAAATGATAAAAAGATCGCAATATTAATAAGTGATGATACTCTCTTTTCCTATGATTTCTCAGGGTTTAATGATTACCTTAAAAACTCTAATTTAATTCTTATAGTATCCTCCTCTTTTTACTACTTTGGAAAAAGGAAAGAAAAAATTGAAAAAATATCTAATTTTGCAAAGAACTTAGGTAAAAAAGTTATTTATATTAACCAGGTAGGAGGAAATGGAGAGTTAGTTTTTGAAGGAGGAAGTCTTGTGATTTCTGAAGAAGGAACTGTAATTTTTGAAGGAGAAATCTTCAACGAAGACATTAAAACAATAGACCTTGAAAGTCTTTTCCCAATACTCCACAAAAATGAAGACCTTTCCTTTCTATATAACAGCCTTGTCATGGGGTTAAGAGATTTTATAAAAAAATCTGGCTTTAGAAAAGCTGTAATAGGGCTTTCTGGGGGCATAGATTCTGCTCTTGTAGCTTGTATAGCCACAGAAGCCTTAGGAAAAGACAATGTTCTTGGTGTAAGTCTTCCCTCTATTTACACCTCTAAAGAAAGCATAGAGGATGCCAAAATACTCTCTCAAAACTTAGGTATCGAATTTAGAATAATTCCTATAAGTGAGATTTTTTACTCCTATCTAAAAGAATTAAATCCGTCAGAAAAACCTGTAATGGATGTTGCCGAAGAAAATCTACAATCAAGAATAAGAGGTAATGTTTTAATGTTTATATCTAACAGGGAAGGATACCTCCTCCTTGCTACAGGAAATAGATCGGAAGCGCTCACAGGCTATTGTACTTTATATGGAGATACTGCAGGAGCCATAGAAGTTATTGGAGATATATATAAAACCACTGTGTATGAACTTGCAAATTATATAAACAAAGAAAAAGAAATTATACCTCAAAACATAATTACCAAGGCTCCTTCTGCAGAATTAAGACCAGGACAAAAAGATGAAGATTCTCTTCCCCCTTATTCTGTTCTTGATCCTATACTAAAGGCTTACGTAGATGAAAACAAACCTATGGAAGAAATTCTCCAAATGGGATATAAAGAAGAGCTTGTGAAAACTGTAATTGAAAAAGTAGAAAAGAGCGAATATAAAAGGAAACAAATCCCTCCTGTTTTAAGAGTAAGGTCTAAAAATCCACTTAGAGAAAGATTTTTCCCATTAGTTTATAAAATCATATGATATAATTCTTTAGATAAGTTTCAATAATAGGAGGTGTAACTTAATGAGAAGAAATCGTTTTACAGCCGAACAAGTAGATGAAAAGGATATAGAATACCTAAAAGCTCTTGCTCACAAATGCAGAGGCGATATTCTAAAGATGACAACTCTTGCTGGTTCAGGACATCCTGGTGGCTCCATGTCATCCATAGAAATGTACTTAACCCTGTACTATTTTGCCAATGTTGACCCCAAAGATCCTAAAAATCCTGATAGGGATAGAATCATTATCAGTCATGGACATACCTCTCCAGGCGTATATTCTGCCTTAGGAAATTTAGGATTTTTTAATATCGACGAAGCTATAGCCTACTTCAGACTCGCAGGAAGTATATTTGAAGGACACGTAGAAAGATACGTTCCTGGAGTTGAATGGAGTACTGGAAATTTAGGCCAAGGACTTTCTGCAGGATGTGGAATGGCTATTTCTGCAAAACTTCTTAAAAAAGATTTCCACGTCTTTGTAGTTATGGGAGATGGAGAACAGCAAAAAGGCCAAATCTCCGAAGCCCGAAGATTTGCTAAAAAATATAACCTATCTAATTTGACTGTACTCATAGACTATAACAAATTACAACTCTCAGGGCCTCTTTCTGAAATAATGCCTCAGAATATTAAAGAAAATTATCTTGCCGATGGATGGGAAGTAATAGAAGTAGATGGACACGATTTCAAAGCTCTTTACAAAGCCATAAGAGAAGCAATCTATGATAACAAGCCTACAGCTATTCTTGCCCACACCATTATGGGTAAGGGCGTATCATTTATGGAAAACAAATTCGAGTTTCATGGAAGAGCATTAAAGCCTGACGAATACAAAAAAGCCTTAGAAGAATTAGGGATTGAAGATGATCTTGAAAAATACAAAAAAATGAGAGAGGAATTTAAACCTTCTGGAAAACATATAATAGAGCCTTATACCATAAACATAAATATAGGTACTCCCTTTACTTATGAAAAAGACGCAAAGATAGATAATAGAGGTGCTTTTGGGAAAGCCCTTGCAGATCTTGGAAAACTAAATGTAGGAAAGGAAGGAACAACACCTATAGCAGTGGTAGATTGCGATCTAATGGAATCAGTAAGAACTCATGAGTTTGGTAAAATAGCTCCTGAGAATTTCTTTGAGGTAGGTATACAGGAACATAATGCAGCAACTCTTGCAGGAGCATTATCCTCTCAAGGAGTAATTACATTTTTCGCAGATTTTGGCGTTTTTGGCGTTGATGAAACCTACAATCAGCATAGACTAAACGATATTAACTTTACAAATTTAAAAGTTATTGTCACTCACTGCGGACTTGATGTAGGTGAAGATGGAAAAACTCATCAATGTATTGACTACATCGGAGCTTTTAGAAATCTCTTTGGTTTTAAGATTATTGTACCTGCAGATGGAAACCAAACTGATAGAGTAATAAGATATGTAGCAAAAGAATTTGGAAACTTCTTAGTCGCAATGGGAAGGTCTGTAACCCCAATTATTACCGATGAAAATGGCAATCCACTTTTTGGTGGTAATTATGAGTTTATATATGGAAAGATGGACAAAGTAAGGGACGGAGATAAAGCTGCAATTATAGCTTGTGGTCCCATGGTAGCAAAGGCAGTACAAGTTTGGGAAAAATTAAAAGAAAAGGGTATAAAAATTAAAGTTTTTAACTTTACATCTCCTAAAGAAATTGACTGGAACGCTTTATCTGAGGCTGCTAAAACAGGTTTTGTATTAACATACGAAGATCATAATGTATATACAGGAATAGGCAGTATAATAGCAGAAGCCCTTCTTGAAGGAGGATATAAAGTTAAGTTTAAGAAATTAGGAGTAAAAGAATACGGACTTTCTGGAAAACCTGATGCTCTTTACAAATTCCAGGGCTTAGATGTAGATTCAGTGGTAGATTTAATAATCAAAGAACTTGAGTAGTAATAAATTAAAAATTAAAGGGGAGGAAATTTATCCTCCCCTTTTTGTCTTATTAAAAATGAACTCACAAAAATCTATTAAATTATCAATATCTTCACGACAAATAGTATGTCCTCCTTCTCTATAGGCAAATCTAATCCTTTCAGCATACCCCCAAAATTCATAAACTTTTTTAGCTTCTAAGAAAGCACGCCAGGTTCCCTCGGGATCTGTCCATAGATCAGCATACCCTCCAGTGATAATTAAACCTCTCGGAGCACAGAGAGCTAATAATAGATGTTGATCAAAAGGTAATCTGTTCACATCATCAAACTCCCTAAAAATATCATTAAACCAATGAGCCTCTGAAGGACTCTGTAAGTTTGAAAATGGTTCAGAAGAAGGAGAAGCATATCTAAAAAGCGCAGTACCTCCTGCCCCTGAAGCATGAGGATTCACAATAAGAAACCTCTCGTCAAAAGCACCTGCTAAAATAGCAGCTTTACCAAAACGAGAAAAACCCGTAATAACTGACTTATAAGGATCTATTTTAGAAAAAGCCCCTTTACAGATTATATCCATAACCTTAGAAGCACCCCAACCCCATGCCATAAGTACTCCAGCACTCTTTCTTACATCCTTTGAGTAAGGATAGATCTCATAAAAAGCTCCTTGATGGGTAAAGTCATCCTTTGCTACTTGATAAGGATCAAAAATTACTACAGAATAACCCTTAGATGTAATATAAGGAATATGTTCTCCAATAAAACCAATAACTACAATAACAGGATATGGAGGATTAAAATTTTTCTCTTCAGGAAGGCTAAATCTTGCATTAAAAGTTGTTTCTCTATTTCCCTTTCTTATCCTAATACTTACTGTGTTTTCGTTAACTTTATAATCTACTTCTTCCTCAGAAGTATCAGGATAATAACCATACATATAAAATTGGTAGAGTTCTTTGATTTCTTGTCTTCTTCTATCCCAATCCTCCAAGTTCTCCCCTCTACTGCCATCAAAAAAAGTAAAGGGGTCAGGAAGATCATATAATAAGGGTAAATCCTTAGGTTTAGGGTATCTCTCAGATCTTTGCATCAACTCAGAAGATTATTAATCTCTTCTAAATATATTTTCCTCTGTAGGAGGCCAAAGGACATTCTCTTCCTGCATGAGATTAAAGGCATAAAGTTCCACATTTTCTGCCACAATTTCTTCTCTCTCTCGTATAGCCCTAAGTAGTCTTGCATAGAGTCTTTCTATTTCTTTAGCTAAAAAGTAAAGCTCTTCATTAGATTCAATTTTACAACTCCAAGTTTTCTTATCAAACTTTATATTTACAGGCCCCTGATAACTTTCTAAAGGAAGTAACATAAGTTCCGTAGTATTTTGTCCCCATTTCTCCACTAAAGTTCTCGCAATAGCAGAAAGAAGTTTTTCAGAAAATTCTATAATCTTCCTCCTAGCTTCCTTCTCCCAAAGTTCAAGATAATCTTTAACTTCTATGGTATCAAGAGCATACACACTAATGAAACCATAAGGGGGAAGCACAACAGGGGGAGGATTGGTAGGTTTACCCTTTTTAAAAATCCAGAATTTAACATCCTCAGCACTTCTATATAAAACAACCCCACTAAATTCTCTATTTTGAAGGGCAGTGAAAAATTTTGTTGGTATAATAGTATTAGCATCTAAGTCTACATAAAGGGGAGTTCCTACATAAATAGCTGAGAGTACAAGAATAAGTACCACATCTGTGGGATAATAAGTAATCTTTCCATACCCTTGCTGAATCTGTCTCATTATAAAATCAACGGCTTCAATCCCTTCTAAAACTTTTTCATTTTCAACTTTAGCAAAGAAGGCCTTCCCCTCAAAAACAAAAATCGCTCCACGTACTTTCTCAGAATTATATATAATGACACCTGTAGCCTTTTCAGCCCTCAACTTTTTTATAAACCTTTCTGCATTAAGTAAGGCAGCAGGGAGATTTTCAAATTCAGGTTTTACTCTTTCCAAAAGATACATAAATTCTTTCATAAACTTCTCCCCCATAATAAAAAATTCCCTGTTAAAAGTTTAACATAAAATAAGTTAAAATAAAAGATATTACAAACAAAAAATATGGAGGTAATAAAGAATGCTGATAGACTATCACATGCATTTAGAAAGAGGACCATTTGAGGAAAATTGGTGGCTTAAATTTTATGAGAAAGGAAAAGAGAGAAATATTAAAGAATTAGGGATTTCAGAACATGGACATCGCTTCAAAGAATTTAGACCTATTTATAACCATCTTCCCATAACAGAGCCATGGTGTGATAGTACCCTCTCTGAGTATAAAGAATTTACTATGTTTTTGAAAAAGAAATATGGCATAAAGATTGGTGTTGAAATGGATTATTTTCCTGAAAAGGAAAAAGAAATCAAAGAACTTTTACAAGAATACAACTTTTTTGATTATGTTTTAGGGTCGGTACACTTTATAGACCACGGATTTGGTTTTGACATAGATCCCAATGATCCTCGTTGGACCGAAAGAGATATTGAAGAGATCTTTGAAGATTATTTTGATAAGCTAGAAAAACTAATAAAAAGTAATTTATTTGATGTGGTTGCACATCTTGATGTGGTGAAACTTTGGGGTGGAAGAAAACCTAAAAATTTAATTAGTCTATATGAAAAAACAGCTAAAATGATTGCCAATCACGATATATCTGTAGAATTAAATACTGCTGGTTGGAGAAAACCTGTAAATGAAATCTATCCTTCACCTGAATTCCTTAAATTATTAGTTCATTACAACATTCCATTAACTTTTGGAGCCGATGCCCATACACCTGAAGATGTAGGAAGAGATATCGAAAAAGCATATAAATTAGCAAAAGATTTAGGATTTAAAAGATTATCAATCTTCAATAAAAGAGATAGAATTATTGTAGATCTTTAAAGAAGGGAGTGAGAATTTTGTTAGAAATTGGTAGAGAGATCTTAAGTTATGCCTCAAGATTTGGTGGGGATTATGTAGATGTAAGAATTGTAAGAAGAAAACAAGAAGAAATAGAGGTTAAAAACGGAGTTTTAGAAAATGCAAGCAAAAACGAAACTTATGGTTTCGGGATAAGAGTACTTTATAAAGGAGCCTGGGGCTTTGCATCTTCTTTTGATCTATCAAACTATAAAAAAACCGTCGAAAAAGCTTTCCAAATAGCAAAAGCAAGTGCCTCAGTGAATAAAAAAAAGGTAGTTTTAGCTCCAGCAGAAGTTTACAAAACCAAATGGGAAAGTTATTACAAAATTGATCCATTCTCTGTTCCTTTTGAAAAAAAATTAGACCTTCTTTTTACTGCCGATAGAATAATGAGAGAGGTAAAAGGAATAAGCCTTACTGAAGCATATTTGTCTTTCTTTAAAGAAGATAAAGTATTTCTAAGTAGTGAGGGATCTGAAATTGAACAAAGTATTCTTGAAAGTGGGGGCGGTATAACAGCATATGCTATAGAAGGAGGAGACATTCAGAGAAGATCATATCCAAATTCTTTTGGAGGAGACTTTAGAAAAGGTGGATGGGAATTTATTGAGGAGTTAGATCTCATGGGAAATGCAGAAAGAATAGCTAAAGAAGCAGTTGCCCTTCTCTCAGCAGATCCACTACCTGAAATGGTAACCACTCTTATCCTCGATGGAACCCAACTAGCATTGCAAGTTCATGAGTCTTGTGGACATCCAACAGAGCTTGATAGAGTTCTAGGAATGGAGGCAAGTTTTGCAGGAACAAGCTTTTTGACTTTAGACAAAAGAAATAACTTTCAATACGGCTCAGAAATAGTTAATATTGTTGCTGACGCTACTCATCCCTATGGTCTTGGAAGCTTTGGATTTGATGACGAAGGAGTACCCGCCCAGAGAAGTTATTTAGTAAAGAATGGACTCTTTGTCGGATATTTAACTTCTAGGGAAACTGCCGTTATTTTTGGTGAAAAATCCAATGGTACTATGAGGGCAGACGGTTGGAACCGTATTCCTATTATAAGAATGACCAATATAAACCTTCTTCCTGGAGAAATGCCTTTTGAAGATCTTATTGCCTCAACCGATGAAGGGGTATATATGGCTGTCAATAAAAATTGGTCTATTGATGATAAAAGGTTAAACTTTCATTTTGGCTGTGAAATCGCTTATGAAATAAAAAATGGAAAACTTGGAAAAATTTACAAAAACCCATATTACACAGGAATAACCTACGAATTTTGGAGAAGCTGTGATGCTATAGCTGATGAAAAATCATGGAGAGTATGGGGAGTACCTAATTGTGGTAAGGGAGAGCCAATACAAATTGCAAGAGTGGGTCATGGGGTTTCACCTGCAAGATTTAGAAAAGTAAAGGTAGGTGGTAAATAATGTGGGGAGAAGATAAGATTTTAAGCCTATTAAAAGATATTATCAACAAAATACCTTTTGAGAGAAAGGAAGTAAGCTTATCTATAAATAGTCAAGAGCTAACAAGATTTGCCAACAACACTATTCACCAAAATGTGGCCGAAGAAAATTTATCTCTGACTATGAGGGTAGGTGAAGGAAAAAGAAAAATAATAGTAAATACAAGCGACATTGATAAGGAAAAAATAGATAAATTAATTCAAGACTTATATGACCTTTTGAAGGCTCAACCTGAAACTGAAGAACTATATTTACCCGAGTCAGAACCTATCCCTGAATATGAAAAAAATCTTATAGCACCCTCTCCTGAATTGAGAGCAGATCTTGTAAAAAACTTTATAGAGAAGGCAGAAAAACATAATTTAGATGCTTTCGGAGCCCTATCAGAAAACACCACAGAATTTGGGATTATAAATTCAAATGGAGTAGAGGCTTATGCCACCTATTCTTATGCCCATGGAAAGGTTATGTACATGGGAGAAGGATCAGGATATCAAGAAGAATTAGGGAAAAACTTAGTTAGCATAAACTTTGAAAAACTCTCTGAAAGAGCATTACAAAAATGTATAGATAGTAGAAATCCAGAAGAGATTGATCCTGGAATTTATACAGTAATTCTTGAACCCCTCGCTGTAGGAGAACTTTTTGAAATGCTTTCTTACTTTGGCTTTTCTGCAAAAGCTGTTCAAGAAAAAAGATCTTTCTTGAACCTTTATATGGGACAAAAAATCTTCAAAGAATTTATCAATGTCTTTGATGATGGATTAAACCCTGAAGGAATTGTAATTCCTATAGACTTTGAGGGAGTACCTAAAAAGAGAGTAGACCTAATAAAGAACGGGGTTCCTATAGGACCAGTATATGATACTGCAACAGCAGCAAAGGAAGGCAAAAAATCTACTGGACATGCTCTTCCTCCGCCATCCTGGGGGCCTGCTCCCTTAAATCTTTTCTTTACTCCTGGAGAAAAAACTTTGGAGGAAATAATAAGTGAAACCGAAAAAGGAATATTAGTGACAAGATTCCATTATGTAAATGCCTTTCTCGATCCTGTAAAAGTACTCGCCACAGGAATGACACGAGATGGAACCTTCTTAATAGAAAACGGAAAAATCAAAAAACCTTTAAAAAATTTAAGATTCACTCAAAGTTTTGTGGAAGCTTTAGCAAATGTGGTAGATATATCCAACGAGGCAATTTTAGTTCCCAGTATGGGTTTTTCAAAAGTACCAGCAATCAAAGTAGAAAATTTCAATTTCACAGGAAAAACTGAATTTTAAAAAAAGAAGGCGGGATAAACCCGCCTTCTTCTTTACTTCTCTTCCTTAATCTTTATCTTAATACCCTCAAGTTTTTCAGGTTTTGCCTTTGGTAATGTTAAGGTCAATACTCCGTTCTTATAAACAGCTTCGCTCTTGTCAGGTACTATGGGCTTTGGTAGATCTATTCTTCTATAGATCCTACCTAATCTTCTTTCCTTTCTATAGAAGTTCTCTTTCTTTACCTCTTCTTCCTCCTTAGTTTCTCCCTGAATTATTACACTATCTTCTGTTACACTGATATCTACATCTTCAGGCTTGAAGCCTGGAAGTTCAACTTTTAATACGATATTTTCATCAGTTTCATACATGTCTATGGCAGGAGCATAAGCTCCTCTTCTTTCCTCAACAGCTGTAGTTTCACCAAAGAAATCTGCGAATAATCTATCCATTTCTCTTTGTAAGTGTCTTATTTCCTCAAAAGGATCCCAATATCTTCTTAACATAGTCTCACCTCCCCTTTGAGATTTCAGATATATTAACTTTGTCTATATATATTATATATCCCTATATAACTATGTCAAGTCAAAAAACCAAAAATACCCTAAAATAATTAAGTAAAAATCTTGTTTAAGAATCTTTATATATCTTCTTTATTGCCTCCTGAGCAGCCATTACCACATGATAAACGGTAGGAGCGCATGTTAAATATGGATGAGTTGCCATTTGAAGAGTTTCAAGCTCCGATGCGGTTATCCTTTGCTGTATAGCTAAACCGATGAGATTAATGAGTTCTGCAAAAGACATTCCTCCTGCGATTTGTCCTCCAAGTAAAACTCCAGAATGTTTTGAAAAAATAAGTTTTACTTTTGTTTTGTTTACCCCTGGAAGGGTACCTGGATGCTTATCAATACCTTCAGCAATTCCTGTCACTACCTCAAATCCTTCTCTCATAGCACTGTTTTCGGTAAGACCTGCAGAGGCAAGTACAAGACCATCCACATAAGTAGAATAAACTGCAATAGTGCCTTTGTTCTCTCTTATTAATTTTATTTTATACAAATTAGCTCCCGCTATTCTTGCCTCAGCAGTAGCCGTTGAGGCAAGCATCACAGCAGTATTTCTTCTAGTATAAAAGTCCCTCTTTAAAGCACAATCTCCCACAGCAAAAATATCAGGATCAGAAGTCCTCATGTACTCATCAACCCATATAGCCCCAGTGTTTATAACCTCAAGTCCTGCTGTCTTTGCTAATTCAGAATTTGGCCTTGCTCCTATCCCCAAAAGTACCACATCCACATCTATCTCTCTTCCATCCTCAAGTCTTACTTTTCTAACCTTTTCATCTCCTATAAACTCAACTACTTTAGCATTAGTAAGGACATTAACTCCTTTCGATTTAAGTTTCTCCTCTACAAGTATGGAAAATTCCTCATCAAAAGACTGAGCAAGAAGATGAGGAAGCATCTCCACGAGATATACATTAATCCCTTGCAATTTTGAGACCTCATCTGCTATCTCTACCCCTATAAATCCTCCCCCAAGAATTAATACATTTTTAGACTTTCTTATCTCTTCGACTACCTCTTTGAGATAATCCAAATTCTTATAAATAGGGAATATATTTTTCTTTTCTATGCCTGGAATCTTAGGTATTATAGGAAGAGAACCTGTTGCAAGCACTAATTTCTCATAATAATACTTATCTCCTCCCTTGGTTTCCACATACTTCTCTTTTCTATTTATATTTACTGCCTCATCTACTAATACCTCTATTCCTGCATTTTCAAGCCCAGCATATCCCATTTTATTGTCTTCGGGCTTTTGGAGACTATAAAACATATAAGGAATACCACATGGAACCACACTATTTTGAACATTTCTCATAACAGTAATTTTTTTATCAGGATAATATTTTTTAGCAGTTGAGGCACAAACAATTCCTGCAGGACCTCCTCCTATTATAAGCACATCAGTTCTTTTATCCATAATCCTACCTCCTTTTATTAGGTATTTTCTTAGCTCAAATATTATACCATCTATTTACACAAATTTAATATTTAATTTAATATCAAACATTATGATGGGATAAAAATAAAGTGAATTTTAGTAAACTCATTACTATACTATATAAATCTCGCAATAATTGGAAGCTATAATTCAATAATTGATTATCTTTTAATGGCGTTTAAATGACCAATATAAAAAGGCCTTTGATAGGAACATCATAGGTATAACTCTTAAGAAATAAAAATAAATCCTTTGTAAAAAGAATTGTATTGTTAGAAAAGACCTCCATATAATATAAAGAGTAAGCATAAAACCTTTGATAAGTATGGAAAATTTTCCATAAAAGGTCTAAATCTTCAATAAGGTGAGCTAATTCTTTAACTTCATAGGTAACTATCTCCCTACCTATACGATTAAAATTAATTTTTTATCTCATACCATAAGCAATCTTATGGTATAATTTCATCTATGATTAAACTGTATTCAAGACCTTTTATTTTAATAGTCTCATTAATTCTACTCATAGCTATTTCAATTAAAATACATTATGAATTTAGTTTTGAAAAGGTTGAAAACTGGAATTATAAACAGCTTCAAAAGATAAATCCCAAAGTAAACTCTTTTACTTCCATAGTATTCGGAGATAATAAAAACTCAACAAAAGTCTTTAACAAACTAATTAAACAGGGTTAATAATGAAGAGTTATGGATGGAAGATCCCTATATTATGAGATGTTTTGGCCTTTTTATTACTCCTTTCATGTTCCACTCTCTTCACCTACCCCAGCAGGAGGAGCAGGAGCAGAACTTATTGGGGTAGATCCTCAACATGATTTTTATCACTATATAAAAGTCAATGTAACTCCAACTAATGTAGACTACGAGTTAGTTAAATTAAGTACACCCAGAAATGGCTTAAATGGAACTTTAAAAAATGACCAACTTTGGTGTTAATCAAACTGTATGCATTTCCCCCTCCTTAACCACAGCATAAGCAATAACTAAGTAAGCCCCTAGGTATATAATTCTGTCAATGTTGAAAACATTATACTCTCCTAAGACAAAATAAAATATTAGGCTAGATAAAGAAAGTAGAGATATGCCTAATGTTAATAGATAGTAATTTCTTGCAATCTCTCCTCCCCAAAAATGGGTGGTAATTGTAAGAAATAGAATCATAAATAAAACAAGTAAAATATAATTTTCTATGAGATAAATTATATTTGTAACCTTATCCCACACTGAGTAAGCACGATTTAATATTACAGGAAGAAAACCCACCTGTAGTATAAGCAAGAAAAGTAAAAGAGAATTAATTACCAATAAGAAATTTTCATTAAAAGTTAATCTTAATCTTAAAGAATTTCCAATAAAAACTATAAACATCAATAATCCTACAATATTAAAAATGAAGGAGAAAATCTTGAAAATCTCAGAAATATTTTCTTCCCTTAAGAAACTCAAAAAATCCCCCAATAAATATGAGGCTAAACCTGCTACAATAAACAACCATCCCAACCAAAATCTTTGACTTCTGTCCATCTTTAACAAATAAACCAACGCAAAGAGTAGGCCAATTATTTCTGCTAAAAGATAGACAAACTGGTAGACTGAATTATGTATATAAACGTTAAACAAAGGAAGAAAAGAGAGTAAAATTACCAAAAAAAGGCTAATAAAAAACACAATCTCTACAGCTCTAAGTCTATTCTCCATGACTCCCCCCTAAGAAATAATATTCTCTGGGCTCAAATAGGAAAAAAGAGTTGAAAGTTCAGGATGATCTTTTATTTTCTCATAGTAATTTTTATAAACCTCCGTATATCTTTCTGTAAGAAGTTTCTTCCCCCAAAATCTAACCAGTTCTTTATTTAGTTCTTTTATAAAATTAGCAAAAAGATTTACAGCCTCATACCAACTGTTTATAACATTTTGCTTTATCATAAACTGATCTTCTGCAAGAATAATAGAATCTCTCATTAAGCCATTTTGATTTAAGAAAACTTTTTCCAAAATCTTCTTCACCTTATCAGGATAAATTCCTGTACTTATATAACCTGTTACTAATTGATTCAAAAAATCTATAAGAGTTTCTATCAAGAAATCTATATTCTTCTCTATTTCTCCAAATTTTAAAGAGGGAAATTTAAACCCCTCAAATTCTTTTATGGACATATTATAAAAATAGAGATAACCAAGCTTAGAATTTAAATTTTGAATAAGTCCAATCTTTTCCTGATCTTCCACAAACTCCCCATCTCTCTCATTATAATACCCTAAATATTTACCATCATAAAAAAGAAAATGAAAATTATTTGCTTCCAAGATTAAGTTAAGATGAGAGACATTTGATTTTTCCAGACATTTATCAATAATACCCGTAGGATCAAAAATCTTAAGCTCGCCATTTAGAATCGGATTAGAAAATAACTTTAATAGAATGTTTTTAATAATTTCTTCTTCAAGATTGTACAAAGAAATAAAAGAGACCCTCATCATAGCATCAGTAATAAAGGAATCAATAGCTTCCTCATCCTGAAGAAGAAGTTCACCATCTTTATAGGTAAAAGCCTTCCTCGGTTCTCCCTCAGTAATTAATATTTGAGTTTTAATATCTGAGACCTTACCCTCTAATACTCCACTAAATTTTTCCATTCTTATCCAAGCCACAAGCTCTTTGAGATTAATAAGTCCTGAAGGAGTATCCTCATAGATTGGCTTTCCTTTTGGGAATTTCATCCTTCTTCTTTATCCCCCTTTTAATTTTATGTTTACCGTATAATAATATTGTCTTTAATATCATTTTAACATTTAACAATCATTTTAACCATAATATTTTATTCAATAAATTTCTTTTACATCATTTCGCCTTTACCTGAATTTATTGCTATAATAACTCCTATGAATTTGTGGGAATTATTTTTTGTGTTCCTAAAAATCGGATGGCTTACCCTCGGAGGGGGCTATGTAATGGTCCCCCTATTCTTGGAAGAGATCGTAAAGAAAAAAGGCTGGATGGATGAAGAGACCTTTTTACAAACCCTAACCCTTGCCCAGTTATTTCCAGGACCTATCGCCTTTAATCTTGCCGTTGCAGTAGGATATAAATTGAAAAGAATAAAAGGAGCCATTATCTCTGGAATTGCTGTGGTTCTTCCCTCTTTCATATCAATTCTTGTAATTGCTATATTCTTCTTAAACTTTGAGAAATCAAAAATAGTACAAGGACTTTTCTATGGCATAAGACCTGCCATTGCTTCAGCCATGGTAATTGCAGTATTAGAACTTATTAAAAAAAGAAAGTGGAGCAAATTAAATATAATTTCTTTTTTGTTTATGTCAGTACTGCTAATATTCTTTAAGGTTAATCCTATTTATTTAATTCTCATCTCCTTAGGAGTAGTGATTTTATGGGTATATATGAAGCATTAATAAAAGTATTTTTCAAAATAGGACTTTTTGGGTTTGGCGGTGGATATGCTATTATCGCTCTCATAAGATACTTAGTCGTATTAGAAGAGAAATGGCTTAATGATCTTGAATTTATCGATGTTGTTGCCATATCTCAAGTGACTCCAGGACCTATAGCAATTAACGCGGCAACCTTTATAGGTTATAAGATGGGAGGAATTTTAGGAAGTTTACTTGCAACCTTAAGCTCTGTCCTTGCTCCTTTTATATTAGTGCTTTTTGCTTCCTATTTTGTTCACAAAATAAATCAAGAAAAAGTTAAAACATACTTAACTTTGCTTTCTCCTCTTACATTCTCTCTCATTGTTGCTGGAACATATAGTATTTTAAAAAGTTCTGTTTTAGACTTTTGGGGAACTGTTATTTTTATCCTATCCTTCATTTTAGGCTATAAATACAAATGGAGTCTCACAAAAACCTTATTATTTACAGGCCTCTTAGGAGAGATCATTTACTTTTTAGTCAAATAGAATTATTGCGTAGTATGTAAAAATATGCTAAAATTTCACTATAGATAGGCTTAATTTTTATTAAGCATGAAAAATTGGAGGTTAAAGAATATGCTAAACTTATTAGAAGAATTGTTAAAACCTTTTTCAATCTTTGTTTACCCTCAATCTTTAAGAAAAATCAATGAGGAGTTATATATTTTTGTGGCCAAAATAAATAATACAAAAAATATAGGAATAATTAAGCAAAATCAATCTATTTACTTTTCAAATCCTTATTTTTCTGAGGACAAAAAAATAGAAAAAACAGGGTTCTCTGTAAACATTTATCCTTTAAATTTTGAAAATTATCAAAAATTAAAAGAGATAATACCTATAAATCCAAAAACATGTAATAAAAAGATCTCCTTTGGAACAGGAGATAGATTAGGACTTGTAACCTCCGCTCAACTCTCTGTTCTTAAAGATTACAATCTTTTCCCGATACTTGCCCAACAGTCCCCAAGAGAACTCATAAAAACCAAGAGAGATTTTAAAGATGTACTACTCAAAAGTGTCATAGGAGTATTAGAGATAGGTTACACAGACAGCTATGGAGCAGATGCAGATCATATAAAGGACGAAAAATATCTTATGGAAGCTATAGACGCAGGGTATACTATGTACACCCTTGATATAAGTGATTTTATTGAAAGAATTGAAAACCTTACTTCAAAAGAGATAAGAGAAAAATACGAAAAAATTTCTTCTTTTTCCAAAAAAATTATTGAAAAGTATGCAGGCAAAAAAATCAAAATCTCTAATGAAGAGTATTTCGAACTATCCTATGATGAACTCTGCAAATCTGCTATTGTTTACGAAAAAGCCCTATCTTTTGTAGAGATGGTATATGAAATCCTAAGAAGTAAACTTCTTGAATTTGATATAGAAGTATCAATTGACGAAGGAGAAAGAGATACTACCCCTGAAGATCACTTCTTTGTTGTCCAATTTTTACATGAAAAAGGAATTGATTTCAAGAGTTTAGCTCCCAAATTCCCAGGCGAATTTCAAAAAGGGATAGATTATATAGGAGATATTAAAAAGTTTGAAAATGAGCTAAAAAAACAATATGCCTTAACCAAGGCTCTAGAAGGATACCGACTGAGCCTCCATTCAGGTAGCGATAAATTTAGTATTTATAAAAGCTTCTACAAAATAACAGAGGGAAATTTCCATATAAAGACATCAGGCACTAGTTGGCTTGAAGCTGTTAAAACAATAGCAAGATATTCTCCTGATTTATTCCTTGAGTTATACCATATTGCTCTTGAAAATTTAGAAGAAAGTAAAAAAGCGTATAAAGTAAGCATAACTAAAGAGGAGTTTCCAAAAGAAATTAAAGAAGACTATATAGAATTTCTTAAAAAACCTAATGTAAGACAGTTATTCCATATCTCTTATGGAGTTCTCCTTGATGAAAAAAGAGAAGAAATATATGAGATATTGAACAAAAACGAGAAAGAACATTATCAGTATGTATCAGAAAATATTAGAAAACATCTAAAGAATTTATTTGAGGAGGAGTAATCATGTACCGTATTGCCATTGTAAACTCTAGCAGTTTTGGGAAATATTTTCCTGAACATATAGAGAGACTTAAGAAGATTGGAGATGTAGAAAGATTTACTCTCCCAGGAGATCTTCATGGGAAAGAATTAGCAGAGAAGCTAATGGGATTTAATATTATTGTTGCCAGTGTTACCCCATTTTATGATAAAGAATTTTTTGAATATAAGGATGAAACCTTATTAATTACAAGACATGGAATTGGATACAACAATATTGATATCAAATCTGCAACAGAAAAGGGAACCATTGTAACAAAGGTTCCTGGAATAGTAGAAAGAGAAGCAGTAGCAGAAACTGCTGTAGCTCTGCTTATGACGGTAATTAGAAAAATAAGAGAAGCTTCTTTGACAGCAAGAGAAGGAAAGTGGGAAGAAAGAGCTAAATTTATAGGATGGGAAGTAAAAGACAAAATAGTTGGAATAATAGGATACGGAAATATTGGAAGCAGAGTCGGAGAGATATTAAAAAATGGATTCAATGCAAAAATAATAGCCTACGATCCTAATATACCTCCCGAAGTACTTAAAGAGAAGGGAGTAGAACCAGTATCTCTTGAAGAACTCATTAGAAACTCAGACATTATTTCTCTTAATGCTTCTTTAAATGAAAAGAGCAGACATATGATCTCTGATAAAGAATTTTCCATGATGAAGGATAATGTAATTATTATAAATACAGCAAGAGGAGAGCTAATGGATGAAGAGGCTCTGATAAGAGCTATAAAATCAGGCAAGGTTGCAGGAGTAGGCCTAGATGTTATGAAAGATGAACCACCTGATCCCCAAAACCCTCTCCTTCATATGGAAAATGTAGTAGTTACTCCACATATTGCAGCCTATACCTATGAATGCCTGAAGGGAATGGGCGACAAAGTAGTAGCTGATGTGGAAAGAGTAGTAAACCAAGAAATACCTGAGGAAATAATAAATAAAGAAGTATTGGAGAGATTACCATGGATAAAGAAAAGTTAGTCTTAGCCGTTGATCTTGGAACAACTAACATAAAAACTGGATTAATCAATAGAGAAGGCAAGATAATATCTCTTGTCCAAAAAGAATTACCTCTCGAAAAAGACAGTACAGGAAAAGCAGAACATGATCCTGAGAAAATATTTAATATTTTCGTAGAAAGCATTAGAGAGACCACAAGAGGTTATGAGGATAAAGTTGGCATTTTAATAACCTCCTCCTATATGTTTGGACTATTACCTTTGGACAAAAATATGAAGCCTCTCACAGGAATCATAACCCTCCTTGATACACGCACAAAAGAGATATTTGAAGACCTTCTAAAAGAAGCAGATTTTCAAGAAATTTACAAGAGAACAGGATGTCCTCCCTTACTTTATTACCCCTTTGTAAGAATATATTGGTTAAAGAAAAAACACAGAGAGATTTTTGATTTGGCTAAATTTTATCTTGGCTCTAAATCTTTCCTAATATATAAGCTAATTGGAGAGCCTTATACTGAGCCGAGCATTGATTCCTCAACCCAACTTTTAAATATCCATACCTTAAATTGGGATCCTTACATACTTGATTTTCTTGGAATCACATACGAAAATCTTCCAAAGGTTGTTTCTGCAGATAAAATTCTTGGGACATTACCCAAAAGTACTCTTGATCTCTTAGGATTAAAGGGAGAAGTACTTCTTGCGGTAGGACTTTACGATGGTGGAGCAGTAGGTACTGGAATTGGAGCTTTAGGAGGAGATGGAATAGGAATAATTAATATAGGAACTACTGCTATGTTTAGAGTACCCCATCCAAAAGCAGTATTTGATGATCCTAAAAAAATGCGAATTCAAGTACCTTATTTCTTTGATAGTAAATGGTTCCCAGGTGGTGGAATAAATAACGCTGGAATAATACTAAAATGGTATAGAGATAATTTATTTAATTTGAATTATGAAGAACAAAGTAAAATAGCAAAAGATATAGAAACAGATAATCTATTCTTCTTACCCTATCTCACAGGGGAGAGAAATCCAGAAATAGGAAGTATTGCTTCTGGAGTTTTATTTGGATTGAGACCACATCACACCAAGGCCCACATAATAAGGGCAGGAATGGAAGGAGTTTCATATATCATAAGAATGCTTTATGAAACTTTAAGAGAGTTAGGAATAGAAGTAAAGGAAGTAAGATCAGGAGGAGGAGGAACAAAATCTGATACTTGGATGCAGATTCTTTCAGATATATTAGGAGTAGAGGTTGCAGTAACAAGGGTAGAAGAAACTGCCCTTCTTGGTTCTGCAATTCTCGGCTTTACTCTATTAGGAGAATTCTCCTCCTATAAAGAAGCTACAGAAAAACTTGTAAAGATTGAAAAAGTCTACATACCTAATAAAGAAAAAGCAGATTATTATAATAAAAAATTTGAATTTTTTACCTACCTAACTCATAATTTAAAAGAAGCTTTTTCTATACACAGTCAATTATAAAAGGGAGGTTAAAACTATGAAAAATTATGTAGGTTTAATAGGATTGGCTGTTATGGGTCAAAACCTAGCATTAAACATAGCAAGGAAAGGATATTCTATTTCAGTTTATAATAGAACTCCAGACAGGACTAAAGAGTTTGTAGAAAAAAGAGTAAAAGAAGAAAAGATCTATCCCTATTATGACTTAAAATCCTTTGTGGAAAGCCTTGAAAAGCCAAGAAAAATAATTCTAATGGTGAAAGCAGGGCAACCTGTAGACGATATGATCAACGAACTACTCCCTTATTTAGAACCTGGTGATTTGATCATTGACGGCGGCAATTCTTACTTCAAAGATACTTCCCGAAGAATTAGAGAACTAAAAGAAAAAGAAATACTTTACTTAGGAATGGGAGTTTCTGGTGGAGAATACGGCGCCCTACATGGGCCTTCTCTTATGCCCGGAGGAACAAAGGAAGCTTATAAACTTGTGGAAGAAATGCTTCTTAAAATTGCTGCAAAAACTGAGGATGGTCCCTGCTGTACTTATGTAGGAGATGATTCTGCAGGCCATTTTGTAAAAATGGTCCATAACGGTATTGAATATGCCATAATGCAACTCATCGCAGAAGTCTATGATGTGATGAGAAAAGTATTAAATATGACTTCGGAGGAAATTGGTGATGTATTCCAAACCTGGAATAACGGAGAACTAAATTCCTTTCTTATGGAAATATCTTATAAAATAATGAGGAGAAAAGATGAGGAAACAGGAAAACCTCTTGTAGAAGTTATATTGGATAAAGCAGAACAGAAAGGAACAGGTAAATGGACTTCTCAAACAGCCCTTGATCTTGGTATTCCAACCCCAACTTTAAACATGGCCGTAGAAGCAAGAATAATATCTCATTTTAAAGACTTAAGAGTAAACTTATCAAAAACACTGCCAGTGCCTAAAGAAAACTTATCTTTAAATAGAGAAGAGCTAATAAGAGACCTTGAAAAAGCTCTACTCTTTGGAGTATTTATATCCTTCTCTCAGGGACTCTGGCTAATAGATGAGGCCTCAAAAACCTTCAATTACAACATAGATCTATCAGAAGTACTGAGGATTTGGAAGGGTGGATGCATTATAAGAGCCAAGCTTCTGAACTTCTTAAGGGAAATCATAAAAGAGAATCCTCAAAATGCAAATCTTCTTGCTTCGGAAAAGGCAGTAAATTTCTTAAAGGATAAAATAGAATCCGCAAAGAGAATCTCAAACCTTGGAAAACTAACAGGAATTCCTCTTCTCTGCTTAAACTCTGCTCTTGACTACTATTTTGCCCTTGCTACAGAGAATCTTCCTGCAAATTTAATCCAAGCTCAAAGAGATTTCTTTGGAGCCCACACTTATGAAAGGATAGATAAAGAGGGAATCTTCCATACCGAATGGGAAAAACTCGAATAGGAGGTGAAAATAATGAGCTACGTTGAAGAACTTTTTTCCGTAAAAGATAAGGTGGCCTTCTTTACTGGTGGAGGCGGGATCTTAGCTTCTGCCATCTCTGAAGGTTTAGGAAAAGCAGGAGCAAAAATAGTCCTAACCGATATAAATGAGAAAGCTTTAATGACTCAAGTCGAAAAGTTAAAAAGTATGGGAATTACTGCTGAAGGTTTTGTGATGAATGCATTGGAAAAGGAAAATGTGAAAGAAGTTGCAGAAAAAGTTAAAAACATGTTTGGAAAAATCGACATTCTTCTTAATGCTGCAGGAGGAAATATCCCCGAAGCAGTTACTTCTGATAAAGTAACTTTCTGGGATCTTCCTATAGAATCCATCCAAAAAGTAGTAAATATAAATCTTTTTGCTGGTGCTATCATTCCAAGCCAAATAATTGGTAAGATGATGGTAGAAAACCCAGAAGGAGGAGTAATTATAAATTTTGCTTCTATGTCTTCTTTTAGGCCTCTGACAAGGGTAGTAGGATACTCTGCAGCAAAGGCTGCAGTGGCTAATTTCACTCAATGGCTTGCAGTATATGTAGCAAAAGAATTCTCACCCAAAGTAAGAGTTAATGCTATCGCTCCCGGATTTCTTATCACCAATCAGAATAGATACCTCCTTCTAAATGAAGATGGAACTCTTACTCCCCGAGGTAAAGCAGTAATTGAACATACCCCAATGGGAAGATTTGGAGAACCAGAGGAACTTATAGGAACTATAATTTGGCTTGCCTCCCCTGCTAGTTCTTTTGTCACAGGAGCAGTTATACCTATTGACGGTGGTTTTAATGCCTTCTCAGGAGTATAATTAAGAGGGGCAATGAAGCCCCTCTTATATTAAATATATAGGATTAGTAAAAGCTATTAGCTTTTTCCCTTCCCAAAATTCCAAATAAATATAGCCAGGATCTTTAACCTTTAAATGGAAAGCTCCTTTCTTAGTATTAGGTATTTTTATATATTCATCTCCGTTATATATAATTCTAAGCTCACTTTCTCTTCCACAAGCATATTTGAGTATTAGGTCTTCATCAAAATTTACACTATCTCCTATGGAATAATCATTTATATAAAACTCTATCTCTGGGCCCGAAGTAACATAAGCTCTACCCTCTTTAATAGCTTTTAAAATACTCTCCTCACTCAAATCCTCTACATACAAATAATTCACAGGTACATCTTCTTTTATATCCTCTATCTTATGCATATCCGAACTTCCAAGAGCAGTCACCCTAAATCCGTTTTTCAAAATCTCTCTCCATCTCTTTATTGACTCTGTAATTTCAAATCTTCTCCTCTCAAAGGATCCTGTCCATATCTCTATAGCATCTACAAAATTATAGTCAAGATAAATCTCACATCTACATCCCGGACACACAGGAGCTGACATAGTATAAGGGTGAGCAACACAAAAAATTCCACCTTGAGATCTTACCATCTCACTCAATCTTCTTATACCTAAACTGGGATTTACTAAATCCCAGGAAATATATTCCTTAAGACCTAAACCCAAAAAATGTCCCCAAAAAGTAGTAAATTCAATACCTCCATAAATAGGATAAAACTCCCACTCAATAGTATGAAAACCTGATATTTTATTGTGATCAGTAAGAAATATAAAATCAAGGCCTCTTTTTATACTAAATTTTATAAGTTCTTCTATAGATAACTCTCCATCACTATGATAGGAATGAAGATGAATATCACCTTTCACCCATCCACTTTTATCATAAGGCTCCCTTATCACAGGAGTATACGGAAGTATAACATCTTTAACCTTTGTTATTTCCTCTCTATTAAGATACACTACTATATTTAGAACACACTTTTTTAGAATCTGCTTTATCTCAAGTATTAATTGCCAAATTCCAGGCTTTATCTCTCCTGAGACACACCCAAGAGTACTCTCATAAGTCCCAATTTTTATTGGAATTCCTTTAGTAAATCTCTGATCTCCTGTACCTCTAAAATCTCCATCAGCATCTATAACTCTTAAATTAACTATATTTCTTAATGGAGAAAATTCTCTTATTATCTTATCCAATATCTCAGCAGATATTTGTTTTATGTCTAAAGGTTCAAAACCCTGTGATATATAATTTTTAATAGCCTCTCTTATCAATTTCTTAGATTCTTCATGAGATAAAAATTCAGGGTCAAGGTTAGCTTTGATAACTATCTCCTTAATACCTTCAGGAACCTCTAACTCTAAAGGAATAAGCTTTTTAGAGTCTTCAGGATATAACTCTATGTTGTAATGAAACTCCCTGCTCATACCCACTCTCCCTTAATGAGTGTATTATACCTTAACTTATATTTATGTTAAAATATATTTCTAAAGAGATGGGGAGGTGTAAATGATTAATAATTTTAAATTTTTAAAAATTGTCCTATTAGGTTTTGGATTTTTATCTATTTCTCTTCTCTGGTCTCTTTATAACACCGATATTCCTGTAATACTCCAAAAAAGCTATAAAATATCAAGTTTTGCTGTAGGATGGATAATGAATTTAGATAATATCCTTGCCTTATTTCTCATACCCCTAATTGGAGCTCTATCTGATCGTACTTGGACAAAGTTAGGAAAAAGAATGCCATATATCATAACCTCTCTTCCTTTAGGGGCTATCTTCTTCTCTTTCATCCCTTGGATTCCCGCTCTCTTTGGAATAAATACTTCCTCTTTAATTCTTCTTATCCTTGTTATTCTTCTGATGAACATCTTCCAAGCCATAGGAAGAGGGCCTGTGATATCTCTTATGCCTGATCTTGTTCCTCCTGAAAATAGATCTCCGGCCAATGGCATCATAAATTTCATGGGAGGACTTGGTTCTCTTATAGCATACTTTATAGTAGGAAAAATCTCTGCTGTTAATAGAACTTTAGGATTTAGCATTGCAGGTCTAATTCAGATAGTCTCTGTATGGATAATATTCTTAGCAATAAATGAATCAAAAGACTCCCTAGTAATGACAAAAGTAGAAAGAGAAAACAACGAATTCTCTTTTAAAAAACTTATTAATCTCAAAGATAAAAACTTAATATTTCTACTTCTTGCCATATTCTTTTGGTTTATAGGGTTTAATGCCGTAGAGACTTTCTATTCCGTATATATGGCCTTAGAAAAAGGCTTAGATCCTACCTTAGGAGAAAGCATAGCAAAAAGTAATCTTGGAATACTTGCTCTAACCTTTATGATATTCTCGATTCCTTCAGGACTAATTGCAAAAAAGATAGGAAGAAAAAACACCATAATAATAGGACTGTTAGGAATGATTTTTATATTTATTGGTCTTATCTCCTTTCAAAATCTTTCTATTATAAGAATCTTTTTTATGTTAGGTGGACTATTTTGGGCTTTGATCAATATTAATTCTCTACCTATGGTACTTGATCTTGGAGACCTTAAAAGCCAAGGTACATATACAGGTTTTTATTACTTTTCTTCTCAATTTGCAAGCATTGTAGCACCTCCCTTTGCTGGTTTTCTTGCAGATTTACTAAAAACTCGCTTTGTAATATTCCCATTAGGAGGTATATTTTTTACTCTCTCATTATTAATGATGCTTCAAATTAAAATGAAAGAGCCTAAAGAAAAGGAGAATTAAATAATGCTCATTCTTGGACATAGAGGTTGTGCCTATTTTCCAGAAAATACTCTAAAAAGTTTCATGGAAGCCCTCAAATCTGCTGATGGGATTGAACTTGATGTGCAAAAAACAAAGGATGGAGTTTTAGTAGTATCCCATGATGAGAATCTATTAAGACTCACTGGTATTGATAAAGACATAAGAAAATCAAATTTTGACGAGATAAAAGATATAAAAATACAGGGAGAAAAAATTGCTACCTTAGAGGAAGTTCTTGAGATAATAGAAAGTACTGGAAAATTTTTAGATATAGAAGTAAAAAACCCTGAGGATTTTAAAGATGTACATCAAGTATTAAAAAGATTTAAATTAAAGGAGTATATTATTTCCTCCTTTTGGCATGAGAACCTCTATCAACTAAAAAAGGAAAATCCACATATAAAAATTGCCTTTCTTTATGTACATCAACCTACAAAATCTGAACTTGAAAGCTATTTAAAGAAATCCGATTTTCTAAAACCAAATTTCCTTTATATCAATGAAATATACGAAGAATATTATCAGCGCCTCATAGCATGGACAGTAAATGACGTTGAAAAGGCAAGATTCTTTAAAAATAAAGGAATATTTGCTTTAATCTCAGATTTTCCCGACAAAATCCTTGAAGGATTAAAGGAGGAGAAAAGTATGTTCTTTTCAAACCCCTATTTATCTTACTTTATTCAGATGATAGATAGAAACTCTATAAAAAGAGATGAAAAAACCTTCTCATTTGAAGCTATAAACTATGTTATGCCCCTCCACATTGAGGAGATAAATATCGAAGGAGGAAAAATTGAAACAAATAAGAACATACCCTTTTTATGGAATCAAGGAGAAAGGATTAGATTTACAATAACCATAGAAGATGATCCTAAGATAAAGATAAGAGTAAGAGAAATCGGAGAAGTCTCCTTTTCCTTGAAAGATATTCAAAAAGCTCTTGTATAATAACTACTTTTCAACTTTACCCTTTAGGAGAAACCAAATATAAAGATCAACTTCTCCTGGGGTTTTTTCAAGAAGAGAAGAAAGCTCTACAAATTTTTCTTCTATTTCCTCATATTTTCTCTGGGTCCAACCTTTAGGCATCTCCTTTATAATTCCCTCGTTAAAAAGAAATCGCAATATATGTTTATCAAGGATAGCCAAATCTAATTTTCCTGTATTTCTTAGAAAATGACTTGCTTCCTTCCAGCCTATTCCCTTTGCTTCTCCTACTAATATCTTCCTTGCTTCTCTACTCGGCTTTTCCCATATACTTCTTAATCTACCAATAAGCCTTCTATTTTCTACAATAAATCTTGCCCTGCTAATAGGATATCGATGCCCTACCTCCTTTAATTTTTCCAATAATTCCTCAAAAGACAGCTTTGCAAAATTTGCCTTTCCTATAGATTCCTGAGCCTTTATACCCCTCTCAGCAGACCAATTAGCAGTAAGAACACAAAAGGAAAGCTCTGAAAAAAGATCTAATTCATCACCATATTTACCCAAAGCTTCAAATTCCCTTATTCTCCTCTCCACAAGAGGATAAGCAATCTCTTCTATACTCTTTATTTTTTCAAAGGCAGATCTATACTTGTACATCTATGAACTCTTTGAAATTTATACCAGAGTGAGTTACATAACAGGTAAAGGCCCAAAATATCCCACCGCTTCTCTTAAAAATCTGTGTAGCTCGATAGAATCTTTCATCTAAATCCCTATGGGGCTTAACTATCTTAGCATCCTCTCTCTGAACAACAAATACCACCCATTTTTCAAAAAGCCAATCTTTCATAAACTCTAAATGCTCCGAGCCTCTTATTGTAGGTGCATCTGGAAACATCCCTACTCCCTTTTCTACAAGGGTAACGGATTTTACCTCCACAAGAATTTTATTGTTTATTAAAAAATCATATCTCTTACCATGGTAATTAAATTCTCTCCTAAATTCCTTTATTTTTACAGGAAAACGAAAAAGATTTTCTTCAAAAATCTTATTAGCAAGACTAGCATTTAAAGAGACCAATACTCCATTTTGAACGCCTAATATTGCCTCATAAAAGGTTTTTCTTTTCTCATTTTCCCTTTTCCTTATATACACTGTGGCAGAAGGATATATTATACCCTGAAGCCTTCCTGGATTAGGTAAATAAGTTAATATCTCCTCTCCTTTAAAACTTACGTATAACCTAAATCTTTTTTCCCTTTTTATAACTTCAGCTTTCTCTAATCCTTCAAAATTCATATCAAGAAATTATACCAAAAATAAAAAGGGGAGGAATATATCCTCCCCTAAAGTTCAGGGCTTACAGGAAGCCTTAATTTACTTTAAAAGATCTACTACTTTCTTTCCTTGATAGGTTATCAGATCTAATTTCTTTAAGGCCAATTTTTTCACATTATCAGGGAGAGGTACATAAAGAAGCTCCTCAGCATATTTATCTCCTTTTTCATAGGCCCATCTTATGAATTTTACAATTGCCTTTGCCTTTTCGAGATCCTGATATTCTCTCTTAAGAAGCAAGAAAGTGTATCCTGCTATGGGATAACTATTTTTTCCTGGCGCATCTACTATATAGACTGCAAAATCCTCAGGCAGTTTAAAGAAAGATGCTGCATACTTTACAGTATCTATCGAAGGTTCTACAAAGCTCCCATACTTATTCTTTATTTGAGCATAACTTAACTTATTTTGAACTGCATAGGCAAACTCTACATAACCAATAGCGCCAATAGTATTCTTAACTATTCCAGCTACTCCTTCATTTCCTTTTCCTCCGATACCTACAGGCCAATTCACAGATGTGCCAGCTCCCACCTTTTCCTTCCATTCAGAGCTTACTGCAGACAAAAAATTTGTAAAAATAGCAGTAGTACCACTACCATCAGACCTTCTTGCCACCACAATAGGAATGCTAGGAAGATTAATATCTTTATTTAATGCCTTTATTTTAGGATCATCCCATTTTTTAATCTTTCCAAGATATATATCTGCAATAACCTCCCTCGACAATTTCAATCCCTTCTCTACGTTAGGAAGATTGTATACAATAGCAACACTTCCTGCCACAGTAGGAATCATAATAAGCTTTGACTCTTCTTGTTCTTTTCCAGGAAGAGGAGCATCAGTAGCCCCAAAATCTACAGTACCTGCTTTTGCCTGTTGAATACCAGCACCACTACCTACCGATTGATAATTTATCTTTATCCCTGTCTCTCTCTCAAACTCGTAAAACCATCTTGAATATAGAGGATAAGGAAAAGTAGCACCAGCACCATTGATGATTACTTGTTGTCCTAAGGATACAGAGGAAAGAAGAAGAATCATAAGCAATAGAATCCATTTTCTCATTTTTTCACCTCCCACTTGTTTTTCATTCTAAATCATAGACCATTAAATTTAAAGGGTATTTAATTTTCAATTAAATCTTTATATAAATAGGTTAAGAGTAAATTAAAATCCTTCTTTTATTTTAAGCAAAAGATATTCTATTCTTTTAGAAATTTCAATATTTAATTCCTTCCAAGGAATAAGATTACTTTCATTTATCTCAAATCTTTTATTAAAAGAAAAAGAAGGCCAAAAAGCAAACTTTTTTAAATAATTTTTTACCAAAATTTTATCCTCTTCTTTTAAAGACTTTTCAAATTCCTTTCGCAGAACCCCACCTCTTCCTGCTAAAAATCTACAGGGGATTATAGTCATTAGATAGGTAACTAAATTACTATTAAAGCAATCCTTCACTGAGGAAAAGGCATGTTTTCCAGGTTGAGCATAGGCTACAGGATGAGAATCAATCAATTGAAATTCTTTAAAAACTAAATATCTTCCATGCCAACTACCTTCAAACTTAATTACTTTATTATCCTTTACATATACCCATAAATGCTCTAAGTCATACATATGCTCAATATCAAAATCCCAAAATATGGCATACTCTATGCATATCTCATCTTTTCCTAAAGAGATCATTCTTTTAAAGGAATAACTTCTTGCGTCCTTCCCAAAAACAGTATAACCAACTTTATAAGGCAAAAAAGGCTCCCTATCATCTAAAAAAAGTAAGGGTGAGTATTTAAGGGCTAATTCTTTTTCATCCATAGATCCAGGAGTCATATTTCCGAGAAAAAGAATGAAAACCAGTAAAATATTAAGAAAGTTTATGTACTTCATGCCTTTTTATGGACAGAAAAACACCTAAAATACACAAAATCCCATATGTTAACATAAGAATCCTATAAGAGTTCATAAAAGAACTCTCCAATGAAAAAACTATTCCAATCATAACCATGCTCAAACTCTGTCCCATAATTCTCATAGTGGCAAGAAAAGAAGAAGCAAAACCATAATATCTTTTATCTATAGAGCTCATAATTATATTAGTATTAGGAGCAGAAAATAAAGCAAAACCAAATCCTAAAAATATCCCATATAGAGGTATCAAAAAAATAGAACTTTCAGTATCAATTCTAGAAAGGAGGAAAAGAGAAGAGGAAATAATAAACATTCCTATGGAGGCCAAAATCTCTGGCCTTCTTCTATCAGAAAGTCTTCCAGCCCAAGCCGAAAAGAAAGCTTGGGTTAAAGGCTGAAAAACAAGAAATAGTCCTGCATCCCTGGGAGAAACTCCTTTTATATTTTGGAGATAAAGACTTAAAAGAAAAGAAACCCCAAAAGTAGAAGCATAATTTATAAGAGCAGTAGCATTAGCAAAGGTAAAAGTTTTATTATTCATAAGTAAGTTCATATCAAGGATTGGATTACTAACTCTTCTTTCGACAAAATAAAACCCTAAAAGAGTCACAAGCCCAATTCCTACACTAACTATTCCCGTAAACTTTAAGATCTGAGAGGTTCCGAAGAGGATAAGAAAGACAAAAAGAGAAAAAAGAAATCCTCCTAATAAATCTAATTTCTCCTCATTTCTAACCTCATCTAATCTATAAGATATTCCTAAAATAATACTTAAAAAACTTAATATAAAAGTAAATATAAAAATACCCTTCCAACCCACATATTGAGTTAAAACCCCACCCAACACAGGTCCAAAGGAAAGGCCAAAATAAACCGATGTGGTGTAGATTCCAAGAATATATCCTCTTTTCTCAGAATAAAGAGAGGTTAATATGGCAGACGAAGTGGCAAATATTACAGAACTCCCTATACCCTGAATAATTCTCGAGAAAAGTAAAAGTAAATAGTTCCTAGAGAAAATAGAAAAAAAACTCCAACAGCAAAAACTGATATTCCTAAATAGTATAGTTTACTTCTGCCTTTTATATCAGCAAGTTTTCCAAAAAACAAAAGAAAAG
Source organism: Dictyoglomus thermophilum H-6-12 (assembly GCF_000020965.1). Classification (NCBI taxonomy): domain Bacteria; kingdom Pseudomonadati; phylum Dictyoglomota; class Dictyoglomia; order Dictyoglomales; family Dictyoglomaceae; genus Dictyoglomus; species Dictyoglomus thermophilum. The sequence goes on from NC_011297.1 coordinate 1,894,181, forward strand.
TCGCAGAAGAAAGTTGGAAAGAAGTATTCAACCAAGTAAGAGCCACATTATCCAATTTGAATTCTTTACCTATTATAGGTATAGCTATATTAATTGCAGAGCCTAAAAAGCTCGCTAAAAAAGAAGCTATGAGAAGAGAAAATACAATCCCTCTTTTATCCTTTAAATTCTCATTCATGATTTTATATGATATAATAAAAACCAAACTTTTCAAGGGGAGGTAAAAAAATGCCTGAATTTGGTACTCCTTATTCTACCTTAGGAATAGGAAGAAAAATTAACAAAGAAGAATTAATAAGAGCTATAAGATTTTTTGTAGCTGCGGAATACGAGGCTATACAGCTATATGAGGAAATTGCTGAAGCAACCGATGATCCTCTTGCTAAAAAAGTACTTTATGATATTGCCAACGAAGAAAAAGTACACGCAGGAGAATTCTTAAAATTGCTAAAAGAACTTGATAAGGAAGAGGAAAATTTCTATAAAAAAGGAGAGGAAGAAGTAGAAGAGATGAAAAAAGAACTTTAAAAAATGTTTCACGTGAAACACTATAAAGGAGAACTATGGGGAAAGTAATAAGTATAGCCAATCAAAAAGGTGGCGTAGGAAAAACTACCACAGCAATAAATTTAGGATACTCCTTGGCAGAAAGGGGAATAAGAGTACTTTTAGTAGATGCTGATCCGCAAGGAAACACTACAAGTGGTATCTCAAATCTTAAAAACCAAAAACCCAATCTCTATTCAGCCCTTATTGAAGAAGTTCCTGTAGAGAATGTAATTTACTCGCTAAGAGACGGGAAAAACCCAATAAGAGAAAATTTATTCATAATTCCCTCCAATATTGATCTTGCTGGAGCAGAAGTAGAATTAGTATCCATGCTTTTCAGAGAATTAAAACTTAAAGAAGTTTTGGATAAAATCAAAGATAATTTTGACATAATTCTCATTGATTCTCCCCCCTCCTTAGGTCTTTTAACGGTCAATTCTTTAGTTGCCTCTAACTATGTTCTTATTCCTTTACAATGCGAATACTATGCCTTAGAGGGAATAAGCCAACTATTAAAAACTATAAACCTAATAAAGAAGAATCTAAATCAGGATTTAGAAATTCTCGGAGTACTCCTTACTATGTATAGCCGTACTACTCTTGCCCAGCAAGTTATAGAAGAGGCTCAAAAGTACTTTAAAGACAAAGTTTTTAAAACTATTATTCCTAGGAACGTAAGATTAAGTGAAGCCCCAAGTTATTCTCAATCTATCTTTGAATATGCCCCAGATTCTTCAGGAGCAGAAGCTTACAGAGAACTTACAAAAGAGGTGATAGAACGTGTCTTTGAAGAAAAAGGGGTTAGGTAGAGGACTTGAAGCCTTAATAGGAGAAGAGGAAAATCTTATAGAAAAAATACCTATAGAAAAAATAGTCCCCAACCCACAACAACCAAGAGAAACTCTGAATCCAGAAACTTTACAAGAATTAGTAGAATCAATAAAACAATTAGGCTTACTACAACCTATATTGGTAAGACCTAAAGGCGATTATTATGAAATAATAGCTGGAGAAAGAAGATATCATGCTGCTAAAACCGCAGGTCTAAAAGAGATCCCGGTAATTGTCAAGGACATTGATGACCAATCAGCATGGGATATTGCCCTCACTGAGAATCTACAAAGAGAAGACCTAAACCCAATTGAAAAAGCAAAGGCATTTCAGTACTATATAGAGACCTTCAAAGTAACTCAAGAAGAACTTGCCCAAAGACTTTCTATAAGTAGATCTGAAATTTCAAACTTTTTAAGACTTCTTCAACTTCCTCCTGAAATACAAGAAGAAGTAAGAAGAGGCAATCTAACTTATGGACATGCAAGAACACTCCTTAGTGTAGAAGATCCTTATATACAAAAACTTTTAGCCCAAAAGATAATAAAGGAAAAACTATCGGTAAGAGAGACAGAAGAACTTGTTAAAAGAAGAAAAATTAAAGATGAGATAGACATTCCGGAGATAAGATCTCTTGAAGAAAAAATGGAAAAATATTTAGGAACTAAAGTAAAAATCCAACCTAAAAGTCCTACTAAAGGAAGAATAACTATAGAATATAAAAGTTTAGAACAATTAGAAGATATTATCAAAAAGTTCTTAGATTAAGGGACACAAAGATGAAAGAAATAAATGGAAAATTGATTGAGGTATTGATTCTTGACACATTAAAAGAGATGGTTATTGTATTAGACAAAGAGATGAATATTGTCTATGCAAATAAATCAGCTCAATCTTCATTAGATTTAGATTTGGCAGATATAATAGGCAAAAAATGTTATAGACTTTGGCACTTGAGAGATACCCCATGCCCCAATTGTCCTGTAATAAAATCCATGGAAACTAAAGAGGTATCAGAAGGAGAAATAACCACTCCTGATGGAAGAGTATGGCGCATAAAATCTTACCCTCTTAAAAATGAAAGGGACGAGATAATTGGAGCCATAGAAATAACCCAAGAAATTACAGAAGCAAAAATCCTAGAAGCAGAAATCAGGTATCTTACTTTTCATGACAAACTTACAGGATTATACAATAGAGCATTTTTCGAAGAAGAATTAAAAAGGCTCGACACTAAAAGGCAACTTCCTATAAGCATTGTAATGGGAGATCTAAATGGTCTAAAACTTGTAAATGATGCCTTTGGACACAATGAAGGAGACAAACTCTTAAAGGGAATAGCAGAAGTTTTAAAAAGATCGTGTAGAAAAGAAGATATAATTGCAAGGTGGGGCGGAGATGAATTTGTCATAATTTTCCCCAAAACCCCAAAGGACGTGGTAGAAAAAATCTGTGAAAGAATAAAAGAAAACTGCAAAAAATATAATCAAGAAACCGATAAAAATCATCCCATACCTCTTAGTATTGCCCTTGGATATGCTACAAAAGAAAAAGAAGATGAAGAGATGACAGAGATCCTCCGAAAAGCAGAAGACCGCATGTATAGGAATAAATTAATTGAAGACAAAACCTTTAGAGACTCCATCATTAGATCTCTTAAAAATCTTTTATGGGAAAACACCTTTGAAAATGAAGAACATGAAAAGAATATAAAAGATTTAGTGGTAAAAATGTCTGACATTCTTACTCTCTCTGATATAGATCGAGAAGCTCTAATATTTTTATCCCATTTTCATGATATTGGTGAAATAGCAATTCCAAAGGAAATTATGAAAAAACCTGAAAAACTTACTCCAACCGAATTTGAAAAAGTAAAAGTTCATCCAGAAACAGGTTATAGAATCGCTATAACCTCTCATGAACTTGCCCCTATTGCAGAATATATTCTTACTCATCATGAATGGTGGAATGGAGAAGGATATCCGAGAGGGTTAAAAGCCGAAGAAATACCATTAGTATCAAGGATTTTTGCTATAGCAGATGCTTATGAGGTAATGACCTCAGGAAGACCCTACAAAAAGGCAAAGACAAAAGAAGAAGCTATAGAAGAATTAAGAAAATTTGCAGGTATACAATTTGATCCTAAATTAGTAGAAGTATTCATAAATATAATATAACCCTATGGAATTAAAAGGTGTAATATTTGATTGGGATGGAACCCTTGTAGATTCATTTTCAGCTTGTATAAAGGCTACAAGGGAAATTTTTAATAAATTTGGATTTGACATATCCGAAGAAGAATATAGAGAAAAATTTTCTCCTAACTGGTACGAAATATATAGAAGGCACAATATCCCAGAAAAATATTGGAAAGAAATTGACCTACTATGGAAAGACTACTTCGATTATTCCCTTGTAAAATGGAGAGAGGGAGCAATAGAAAACCTAACTTTCTTGAGAGATCTTAATCTTAAAATAGGGGTAGTTACAGCAAGCACAAAGGAAGACATAAAAAGAGAAAAACCATATCTCCATCCTGAAAAATACATAGATGAATGGATTACTTGGGAAGATTCTCAAAAACCAAAGCCCGATCCTTTACCCCTTTTAAAAATATTAAGTAAACTAAAACTTTCCCCTTTAGAGGTAATATATGTAGGAGATACTCCTGAAGATATAGAGATGGGAAAAAGAGTTAGAATCATAACCATTGGAATTTTCTCCCCCTTCACCCCAAAAGAGAAACTTATTCTTTCTAATCCCAACTTTCTATTCAATGATCTTTTCGAATTACTAAATTTTTGGAAAGATTTAGTTTTTTAAAAGACTTTCTAATCTCTCCTTTATAGCCCTTATAAAATCCTCGGTGTAATAATATCTATCCACTGGAGGATCTGCTAAAGGTTGCAAATCTTTTGTCATAATTCCACTTTCTATAGTTTTTATGGTTGCCTCTTCTAACTTATCGGCAAAATTAACAACTTCAGGTGTATCATCTAACTCTCCTCTTTTCCTTATGCCACCTGTCCAAGCAAAAATTGACGCCGTAGGATTGGTAGAAGTTTTATTACCTTTTAAATACTCATAGTAATGTCTTCTTACAGTACCATGAGCAGCCTCAAACTCATATTCTCCTTCAGGGGAAACAAGTACTGAGGTCATAAGTCCAAGACTTCCAAAACCTGCAGCAATCATATCTGACATTACATCACCCTCATAATTCATACAAGCCCAAAGCATACCACCTTCGGATTTCAATATCTGGGCAACAGCATCATCAATAAGAAAATACCTATAATTTATCCCTGCTTTTTCAAAATCATCTTTTCTTCTTTCTACCTCTTCCTGAAATATTTCTTTAAAATATCCATGATAAATCTTGGATATAGTATCCTTAGCAGAGAACCAAAGATCTACCTTCTCAGAAAGAGCATAATTTATACAAGATCTCGCAAAACTCCTTATAGATTTTTCCGTATTATGGAGAAGCATAAATACGCCTTTCCCGTCAAAGGAGTGAACTTTAAAATTCTTAACCTCAGAACCACTCCTTAAAACAATCTCCACCTCTATAGGTTCTTCTACTCTGTATTCAAAAGCATTATATATATCTCCATAAGCATGTCTTCCTATTATAATAGGCCTTTTCCAAGTCTTTACATAAGGAGGTATATTTTTAACAATAATAGGTTTTCTAAAAACCGTCCCATCCAAATAAGCTCTTATAGTAGCATTGGGACTTTTCCAGGCTTTCTTCAAGTTATACTCCTTTACCCTCTCTTGATCTGGAGTAATAGTGGCACACTTTACTCCCACTTTATATTCCTTTATAGCCTTGGCAGCTTCAAGAGTAACCATATCCGAGGTAGCATCTCTATTTTGAATACCCAAATCAAAATACTTAATGGGAATGTCTAAATATGGAAAAATAAGTTCTTCTTTAATCCATTTCCACATTACTCTTGCCATCTCATCTCCATCAAGTTCCACAATAGGATTTTTTACTTTAATTTTTTTCACTTATTATCCCTCCCTCTTATTATTTCCTAACTTTTAAAATAATAACCTATCAACACAATTAATACAACGTATTATAATAATTAAAAATGGTGAGGGGAAATTGGAATATGTCTTGGTGGCTAAAATATCCCACATTGATATTATTAGAAGATATACAGAAAGTGACTAATATAGAGATACCAGAGAATATCAAAGAGATTAAAAATCATATCTTTAATATCCTAAAAGAAGAATTTATTAAAAAAAGCTGTGAAGTAATTACATGGAAAGAGAACACAGACAAAAAACTAAAAAATAATTATGCAGTAATAATAAATCCAGTATTTTTAGGAAAATTAGATGAGAAAATTGAAGAAGTATTAAAAAACAACAAAATCTCGGAGAAAAGCAAAGTTTTGAGGGAATATCTTCCTGAAGTAAATCCCCCTTTCGCTATTAGTATTGGAAGGGAAATATGTAAGAAATTAGGAATATTTCCCGAACTCCACCCTAATTTTATAAATTTAATATTTATTGAGGACAATATAAATTTTCACCTTTTATCTTCAAAAACAAAAATTCAATTCATAAGATTCCTAATGGCAAAATTAGGAGCCTTCAAGAATATTATTGTTCCCTATAAAAACGGAAATATTGCCCAAAACAAAGTTATATTAGGAACATTAGAAGGAGGACATCCATCTTTAGACCTTAAAGAATTAGCAAAAAGGCTTATGGTTTTCGGATCTTGCAAAGAAGTAGGAGGTTATGAAGAGATAGATTGGGAGATAAAGAAAGAAATATGGCAAAACTCTAAAATTGTAAATAGCATGATAAACCTGGGGAATTTTTTAGGAGAAAAGAAATTACTCTCTGAACCTGTAGAGATAAAGGATTTAGTAAAAGATGAAAAACTTCTAAAGCTTATCGTAAGACTTGTAAATTACTCACGTCAAGCAGAAGGAGCCTTTATAGCTTTTGAACCTGAAATAAAACCCCCTCAAGAGTTTAATCTTATGAATGGTATATTTATAGTTACCTGTTCAGGAAAATATGGTACAGTAAAAAGCAATCTATCTTACAAAGATTTAGCCCCCATAATTCCTCTCAAAAATGGAAAGGTGGGATTAATTAAAAAAGAAAAAGAAGAAAATCTTGGCCCCTCTGTGGAGGCAGAAGAATTCACATTACCTTTACTAAATATAAAAACAAAAATTGACCTCTATCCTCCCATAATAGGAGTTGTACACCTACATCGAGGATATAAGATAAAACAGTTCTCTACAAAATTTTTCGAAATTCCCATAGATATAAAAGATTATCCTCCGGTAGGATGTGGGGTAGATCTAATGCAAGAAATGAGCAAATATGCCATGAAAAAGGCAGTAGAACTTTGGGAAGAGAAAAAGAAACTACCTTATTTTGCTTTATTTTATGTGCCTAACCATGGAACGAATATATTTATATTTCCAAAGGACAATCTCAATATTTATGAAGATCCCTTTTACTATTTCAAGGAAGCTATAAATTTGGAAGAGGTCGTTTTCATAGAAGATGTACCTCAAGTATAACTAAGAGTTTTAGTAATTTTTTGCATAAAGTTATTAAAAAATTTTAATAATTTCAAATTGAAATTACCCCCTTTACAAAATTGTTTCCTTATGATATTATTCTTTACACGAAGGACCTGGAGCATGGTCCAGATATAAATTTACCCCAAAACAGGAGGTGTAAAAATGAGGGGTAAAGTTTTAGGGGTATTTTTAACAGTTTTACTTTTAACTCTCTTACTTGTACCTTCCACATTAGGACAGGTTTCTTTACCACGTAATGAGACCGTTTATACCGTTGGAGCTCTCTGGTCTGCAACCACTTATAGTTTATATGCACCATCTTCCACCTACGGTACTGAGCACTTCATGTATATGCCACTTTTCATCTACAGCAACATGAAAGATGGATGGCTTCCAGTACTTGCAGAGTCCTTCACAGCAGTTAACAAGAGAACACTAAGGGTAAAGATTAGAGATATTGCAAAATGGAGCGATGGAACACCAATAACTGCTGATGATGTAGTATTCACTTTTAATTGCACAAAAGAAGTAGGATTTGGACCTGGTAATGGATGGTGGGACTACATTCAAACCGTAAGAGCAATAGATGATAAAACAGTAGAATTCGTAATGAGACCAGATGCTCAAAACTATGCATCCTTCTTAGGTTATGCTTTCACTACAAGGATAGTTCCAAAACATGTATACGAGCCTCTATTAAAGAAAGGAGTACAAGCAGTAAAGGACTTTCAAAATGATGATCCTGCAAAACAAGTAGTTTCTGGACCATACAAACTCTATTATGCAGATCCCAACATTGTAGTATATGGAAGAATAGACGATTGGTGGGGCAAAGCAGTATTTGGACTTCCTGTTCCTAAATACATTGCTAACGTAATTTACAGAGATAACGCTGTAGCAAATTTAGACTTTGAGAAAGGAAATGCTGACTGGGCAGGGGTATTCATACCAGATGTAAGCTCTCTCTGGACTCAGAAGAAGCTCCCCATTGGAACCTGGTTCAAGAACAAACCATACTTCATGCCAGAGGGTGTTAATCTCCTCTACATTAGCTATTACAATCCATTACTTAAAGACCCTGCTGTAAGAAAAGCTATAGCTTATGCAATACCATATAAAGAAATGCTTGATAAGGCATACTTTGGTTATGGTAACCAGGCTCATCCATCAATGGTAATAGATGTGTTCGAATCATACAAAGAATACATCGATCAAGCCTACGCAAAATATGTATGGGGTTCACCCGATGGAAAACCAAAGACTGATCTTAAGAAAGCAAACGAGATACTGGATAAGGCTGGATACAAGAGAGGAAAAGATGGTATAAGAATAAGCCCAGATGGTAAGAGAATGGGTACCTTCACCATACAAGTTCCAAGTGGTTGGACTGACTGGATGATGATGTGTGAAATGATGGCAGCAAACATGAGAGCAATCGGACTCGATGTCAAGACAGAATTCCCAGACTACTCTGTATGGTGGACCAGATGGACTCAAGGAACCTTTGATTTCATCCTTGGATGGTCTGCAGGTCCTGGATTTGATCATCCATGGAACGTATACAGATTAGTATTAGACCCAGCCCTTTACAAACCATTTGGTCAAGATCAATATGGTAACTTTGAAAGATATAATAATCCAGAAGTTGGTAAGATCTTAGATAAGATTGCAGCAACTCTTGATCCAAAGGTAAAGAAGACACTATTCTATCAATTACAAAGAATAATCTACAGAGATCTACCAGCAATTCCACTCTTCTATGGTGCTCACTGGTACGAGTACAACGAGACTGTATGGACTGGATGGCCCAATGAGAGCAGACCATGGTGGTTCCCAGCTGCTCCTTGGAGCAACATGGCACTTCCTGTGCTCTTTGGTATAGCACCAAAAGGACAAACACCTAAAGTGCCAACTTGGGTAGAGTTAAAAGCAAAGGGTGGGCTCCTTATACCAACAAACGACGTTCTCAACGCATTAGCAAAAGCAAAATAGTCTTAGGAAGATTTTAATGGACCATGCTCTAAGGTCCTAATGTAAAGCCAGAAATATAAACCCCCCGGGCTTTCCGGGGGGTTATTTAGTTAGGAAATTTAAAGGAATGCAAAAGGAGGCTTAAGAGTAAATGCCAAAAACAGCCATGAAACCCTTCCTAAAGTACATAGGTCGAAGACTCTTCTTCCTAATTCTCACCTATTTTGTAGCAATCACTATAATATTCATACTACCAAGAGCTATTCCAGGAAATCCATTAGCAGTTCTTCTCCAACGTATAGCAGTACAGGGAGCAAGCAATCCAGAAACTATATCCAACGTACAAAAAACCATGATGGAAGAATTTGGGTTTAATAAACCTCTTCATGTTCAATACTTAAGTTTTTTAGGACGTCTTTTCAGAGGAGATCTCGGAACATCTATTCACTACTATCCAAAAAAATGTATCGATGTTTTAGCTCCCTTTATTCCATGGACTTTATTCTTGCTGATACCTGCAACCCTAACTGCCTGGATTATTGGAAACACCCTTGGAGCAGTAGCTGGAAATAGGAGAGGGACATGGATTGATAATATAGTATTAAACTCTTCTCTCGTAATTAGCCAAATCCCCTATTATTGGTTAGGAATGCTTCTCATTTATTTATTCGCTGTGAAATTAAATATTTTTCCCAACCAAGGTGGATACTCTCAAGGACTAATTCCAAGTTTTTCCCTTACTTTTATTCTTGATGTACTTTATCATTACATTCTTCCATTCCTCTCCATAGTAATTGCTGCTATAGGAGGCTGGGCTATTGGAACAAGACTCCTGGTTATATATGAATTAGATGCAGACTACACTGTTTTTGCTGTAAATTTAGGTATGAGAGACCGTACTGTTTTCAAATATGTATTTAGAAATATATTGTTACCCCAGATTACTGGTTTAGCCCTTAACTTAGGTTCTGCCCTGGGTGGTGCCCTAATAACGGAGCTTATTTTTAACTATCCTGGAACAGGATACATTCTTTTTAGAGCCTTAAGTACCCTTGATTATCCATTAATTCAAGCTATTTTTGTCATCTTAATTGTGGCTATATATTTAGCCAATTTTATTGTTGATTTTGTATATGCCATTGTGGATCCAAGAATAAGATTAGGACAAGGAGAGGGAAGCTAAAATGTGGAAAGAAATGATAAGACCATTATTTAAAAGCCCCAAATTTATAGTAGGCATAACCATTTTCTTATTAATTGTTTTAATGGCTATATTAGGTCCTATTGTTTATCCCAAGGATCCTAATTCCTTTGCAGGAATGCCAGAACAACCTCCAAGCAAACAGTATCCATTAGGAACCGATACCTATGGAGGAGATCTATTAGCAAAAGTTCTAAATGGCACAAGGTCATCTCTATATATAGGATTTTTAGTTGCAATTATCTCTATGAGTATAGGACTTCTTGTGGGAACCTTTTCTGCTATAAAAGGTGGGGTTGTTGATGACCTTTTGATGGGACTTACTAATATAGTTCTAACAATACCAAGTATTCTTCTTGCTATACTTATTGCTAGTTATCTAAAAGTAAGAAGTTTAGAAGTTATCGCAATAATATTAGGAATACTTTCCTGGCCATGGTTTGCAAGGGCTATACGTGCTCAACTCATGAGCTTAATAAACCGAGAGTATGTATATCTCTCCAGACTTGCAGGATATGGAGACTTTAGAATTGCTATAGAAGACCTAATCCCTGCAATTGCAACATATACCTTCATGGCCTTTATCCTCTTTATTAACGGTGGTATATTAGGAGAGGCAGGATTAAGTCTTATTGGATTAGGACCTACAAAAGGCGTAACCTTAGGAGTAGTTCTTCAGTGGGCAGTGTTGATGGAAGCAATAAGAAGAGGACTTTGGTGGTGGTTTATTCCCCCTGGCGTCATTATAGTTGCCCTCACTTCTTCTCTATTAATAATCACTACAGCAATGGACGAAGTATTCAATCCAAAGTTAAGAGAGAGGTGATAAAAATGAAAGGAACTTTGATAATTAGCTTAGATAACGTAAAAGCTTACTATGCAAGAGGAGATGCTTATGTAAAAGCAGTAGATGGAGTTACCCTAAATGTATACAAGGGGGAAGTAGTGGGTATTGTAGGAGAAAGCGGATCAGGAAAGTCAACTCTTTCCAACGTGATGATAATGAATATTAAAAAACCCCTAACTTTTATTGATGGAAAGGTAACTTTGAACGTAGGAGCAGACTTTTTAGAATTAAATAAAATGCCAAGACAAGAACTCCAAAAAATTATTTGGGGAAGAGAAACCTCTATAGTCCCTCAATCTGCTATGAATGCCCTCATGCCTACTAAAAAGATAAGAGACTTTATATCGGATTTAGTTAAAGACCACTTCGAAAGAGCTCTAAATGAGGAAGAAATAATAGAAAGAGCAAAACAAAGATTTACTGATGTAGGAATAAGCCCTAATGACATATATAGATATCCTTTTGAACTTTCGGGAGGAATGAGACAAAGAGCTGTAATAGCCATCGCAACTCTTCTAAATCCAAGGCTTCTTATATGTGATGAGCCTACATCTGCTTTAGATGTAGCAAATCAAAAGTTAGTATTAAAAACCTTGGAACAACTTAGAAGAAGAGAAATTGTCGAATCCATTGTCTTTATAACCCACGATATCGCTACAGTAAGACAAATTGCAACCAGAATGGTGGTTATGTATGCTGGAAAAATAGTCGAAGTTAGCCCCGTAGAAGATATTATTAAAGAACCATTACATCCTTATTCAAAAGGTCTACTACTTTCAGTAGTGACCCCTGAGCCTGAGATTAAAAAACGTGGAATATCATACATCCCAGGAACTCCTCCTGACCTTGCTAATCCTCCCGTAGGATGCAGATTCCACACAAGATGTCCTTACAAGATGCCTATCTGTGAAGAACAAGAACCTCCCCTTAAGAAGGTAGATACCAATAGAGAAGTAGCATGTTTTCTATTTAATAAATGAGGTGAGAGAAGATGGCACTGTTAGAAGTTAAAAATTTAAACAAAATATATGAGGTTGGCTTATTCGTAAGAAGACAGGTTCATGCTGTAAAAAATGTAAATTTCTCTGTAGAAAGAGGAGAAATAATTTCCCTTGTGGGAGAAAGTGGCTCTGGAAAAACAACCACCGCAAAAATGATATTAAGAATTGAAAAACCAACATCAGGGGATATCATTGTAGAAGGCATAAATGTATGGAAAGACATAAAAACAGTGGAAGATAAGAAAAATTACTACAGAAAAGTGCACGCAGTATTCCAAGATCCCTTTGCAAGTTATAACCAATTTTACCCCATTGATAGAATATTACATCAAGCTCTAAGACTTATAGATGTAGATCCCCAAAATCCAAAATCAAAAGAATTAATAGAAGAGGCATTAAGGCATGTAGGATTAGAGCCTAAAAATATTCTTGGAAAGTATCCTCACCAGCTTTCTGGAGGAGAAAAACAAAGAATAATGATCGCAAGATGCTGGTTATTAAAACCATCTCTTGTTATAGCAGACGAACCTGTATCTATGATCGATGCATCAACCCGTGGTGGTATAATCAAACTCTTTGAAAATCTAAGAGATGAAGCAGGAACATCAGTCATATTTATTACCCATGATATGGGACTTGCTTATTATATTTCAAATCGAATATTCATAATGTATAAAGGAGAAATAGTAGAAACAGGAACACCTGATGAAATAATTTCTAATCCAAAGCATGATTACACTAAGAATCTTATTGGAAGTATACCGACTCTATATAAAAAGTGGGAAGATATAGGAGAACTTGAAACTCGAGTATAAAATTCCTTATAGAATAGAAAGGGGAGAGCAAACAAATTTCTCTCCCCTTTTTATTAGAATTATTAGTCAAGGAGGTAAACAAATGGAGAAGGATATTAAAAAGCTTATATCTCAAATGACTCTTGAAGAAAAAGCAAGTCTCTGCTCTGGACTTGACTTTTGGCATACAAAACCCATTGAAAGGCTTGGCATACCATCCATAAGAATGTCGGATGGTCCCCATGGACTTAGAAAAGAAGAAACTATGTTCAGCAAAACAGTACCTGCAACATGTTTCCCTACTGCAGTGACAATAGCTGCTTCTTGGGATAAGTTGCTTGCTGAAAAGATGGGAAAAGCCATAGGTGAAGAGTGTCAGGCTGAGAATGTACAGATACTACTTGGTCCTGGAATAAATATGAAAAGATCCCCTCTATGTGGAAGAAATTTTGAATATTACTCTGAAGACCCAATACTTGCAGGAGAGCTTGCAGCCCACTTTATAAAAGGAGTACAAAGTCAAGGAGTAGGAACCTCTCTTAAACACTTTGCTGCCAACAATCAAGAACACCGAAGACTTACTGTTGACGCTATAATTGATGAAAGAACATTAAGAGAAATCTATCTCACTGCTTTTGAAAAGGCAGTAAAAGAAGCAAAGCCCTGGACCGTAATGTGCTCTTACAATAAAGTAAATGGGACTTATGCCTCAGAGAATGAATTTCTCCTTACAAAAGTGCTAAGAGAGGAGTGGGGATTTGAGGGATTTGTAGTATCCGATTGGGGAGCAGTAAACGATAGAGTAAAAGGACTTGCTGCAGGACTTGATCTTCAAATGCCCTACGATGGCGGAAATGGAGATAAAAAGATTATAGAGGCAGTCAAAAGTGGTAAACTTCCTGAGGAAGTCTTGGACAGAGCAGTAGAAAGAATCCTTAAAATAGTGTTTAAAGCAATAGAGAATAAAAAAGAAAATGCCACATATGATAAAGAGGCTCATCACAAACTTGCAAGAGAGATAGCAAGAGAATGTTTTGTACTTCTTAAGAACGAAAATAATATCCTTCCTTTAAAGAAAGAGGGAAAGATAGCCTTAATAGGTGCCTTTGCTAAGAAACCTCAAATACAAGGAGGAGGAAGCGCTCATGTAAATCCTACCAGGGTAGACGATGCAGTAGAGGAAATAAAGAAACTTGTGGGAGATAAAGTAGAAATTCTTTATGCAGATGGATACCATATAGAAAAGGATGATGTAGATGAAAAACTTATAGAAGAAGCAAAAGAGATTGCCAAAAAAGCAGATGTAGTAGTAATTTTTGCAGGACTCCCTGAGAGATATGAATCGGAGGGATTTGATAGACCTCATATGAAGATGCCTGAAAGCCATAATAGATTAATAGAGGAAGTTGCAAAAGTAAATAGCAATCTTGTAGTTGTACTAAGTAATGGAGCTCCTATAGAGATGCCATGGGTGGATAAACCAAAAGCAATCCTCGAAACCTACAGAGGAGGACAAGCTTGGGGAGGAGCAGTAGCTGATGTACTCTTCGGAGTAGTAAACCCCTCTGGTAAACTTCCAGAAAGTTTTCCTAAGAAATTGAGTGATAATCCTTCTTACTTATTCTTCCCAGGAGAAGACGATAGATCAGAGTATAGAGAGGGTATATTTATAGGATACAGATACTATGATAAGAAAGAGATGGAAGTATTATTCCCCTTTGGCTATGGTCTTTCATACACTACTTTTGAATATTCTGATTTAAAACTTGATAAGAAAGAGATGAAAGATGATGAAGTACTCAAAGTTAGTGTAAAGGTGAAAAATACAGGAAAAGTAAAAGGGAAAGAGATAGTACAACTTTACGTAAGAGATGTAAAAAGTAATTATATAAGGCCTGAAAAAGAACTAAAAGGATTTGAGAAAGTAGAACTCGAGCCAGGAGAAGAAAAAGAAGTGGTATTTTATCTTGATAAGAGAGCCTTTGCCTTTTACAACATAGACATAAAAGATTGGTATGTGGAAGACGGAGAGTTTGAAATACTAATTGGAAAATCATCAAGAGACATTGTATTAAAAGATAAAGTATTCGTAAAATCTACCACAAAGATAAAAAGACATTACCATATTAATTCAACCATCGGGGACATCATGAGCGATCCAGAGGCATCTGCCAAGTTTAAGCACATATTAGAGCAATTTGCAAGTGCTTTCCCTGCCTTCTCTTCTGAAGAAGCAATTATGAATTTTGCAGAAATGATGAAATACATGCCATTAAGAAATCTCATTCATTTTGGACAAGGGAAATTTACAGAAGAAATGTTAGAAAACCTATTAAAAGAAATAAATAGCTAAAAATAACCTATTAAGATAGAAATTGATATAATAAGGAGGAGCCTTTTGGTCTCCTCCTTATTTTTTTAGATTTAAAAATAGGGGGTAATTAAAATGCAAGTTAAGGGAAGACCTGCAACTGTTTGGTTATCTCTCCCATCAGATCTTCTTGTAGGAGAAAGCACTTTAGAGGTAGAAGGAGACCTTCTTATAGAGAGAAGAAAAGTATTTTTTGAGGAAAGAAAAACCTATCTTCTTATTAAAGAAATAGAAGGGGTAGAAATAACCCAGAAGGGAGACAAGATATTTTCCTTTCTCTTCATGGCCTTTGTAGTAGGAAGACTATACATTCTATCTTTAATTTCTCTCTTAATATATCTCTTATGGAGGCCTACTTTTCTTATAATTCATGGTAAGAATTTGCAAATTGGAATCTCCATTCCCAGTAAAGATCTTAAACCCTACGAAGAATTTGCAGAATTTTTATTAGAAAAGAGGAGGGGGATAAATTATGAAAGATAAGAAAACATATCTTACCCTTGGTTTAGGTGCTCTTTTTCTAATTTCTCAAAGTTTATCAAAAGGACAGGATATCTTAAAAGAAAATTCCTTATTTAAAATCTCTGAAAAAAATAGGGTTTACATTGCCAAAAACAACATTGAACTAATAAATCAAGAAAAAAGAATCCCCGAAGTTGTAGATGTAGGAGTTGCTAAAGAAGAGAATATACGTAAATCAGTGAGAAAAGCAGTGGAACTTTGTGGAGGAATGAGCTTTATAAAGCCTGGAGATACTGTGTTGATCAAACCAAATGTTAATTCCAATGATCCCTATCCAGGCACTACAAACCCAGAAGTTTTAGCAGAAGTGATTGAAATGGTAAAAGAAAAAGGAGCGAAAAGAATAATTGTTGCAGACTCCTCAGGAATTCCCTGGCCCAATACTCTAAAAAACATGGAAACTACAGGGATATTGGCAGTTGCCAAAAAAGCAGGCATAGAAGTCTACTCTTTAGATAACATGGAATGGATTTGGGTAAAACCAGAAGGCTTAAAATATTGGAGCAGAGGCTTCAGAATACCAAAGCTTGTAAAAGAAGTAGATCATATCATAAATGTGGCAGTAGTAAAGACCCATTCTATAGCTGACTTCACAATGTCTTTGAAAAATTTTGTAGGATTCATTCACAGAGAGGATAGAATACTAATGCATAGCTCAAGATATCTAAAAGAGATGATTGGAGAATTAAATACCGCCTTTAGTCCCTCTTTAAACATACTTGATGCCTCAAAGGTTTTTGTAAGAGGAGGACCTGCAAAGGGAGAGGAAAGAGAGGTAGGAATGATTATAGCCTCTACTGATAGAATTGCCTGCGATATTACTGGCTTATCTTTATTAAAACTCCTTGGTACTACTCCAGAGATCCAAAATAAAAACATGTGGGAACATCCTCAGATAAAGAGAGCAATAGAACTTGGTGTAGGTATAAATAATCCTGAATTAATCAACCTAAAAACTTCTAATGTAGACAGGGAAAAACTAATACTAAGAATAAAATGAAGTTTATGCTATAATAAGTAAACAAAGATTACTATTTGAAAGGGGTTAAAGAAAAAGATGAATAAGATATTCATAGTGCCAGAGCCTAAAAGATTAGAGTTTAAAGGAAGATGGTTTGAATTTAAAGGCTTTGAAAATTTCCCAGAATTCTTAAGTCAAGAGTTTAAAGTTCCCAAGGGGAATTTAAGAATAAAAAAGATTGAAAAAGAAGGAAATGGTATAGAAATAAAAGAAAACGAGATATTAATATGGGGAGATGAAAATGTAGCCTATGCAACCCTTATTCAACTTTTAACGCAAAACCCCAATAAACTTCCAGAAGCAATAATAGAAGAAGAATTCTCTTTTAAATTCCGTGGCTACCATTTGGACATTGCACGAGGAGGAGTTCCTCATTTAAAGGAATTCAAGAGAATTTTAAGATGGTTATTCCTCCTCAAGTATAATTACTTTGCTATTTACTTTGAAGATCTCTTTCCGTGGGAAAAATATCCAGAGATTGGAGCCTTAAGAGGAAGACTTACAAGGGAGGAATTAAAAGAAATAATAAGCTATGCCCAAAAATTAAATATAGAGGTGTTTCCTTCTCTTGAGCTCTGTGGCCACATGGAAAATATTTTAGTGCTTCCTAATTTTATGAAGTTTAGTGAGTGGCATAGACCCGAAGAAGGATGTATAGACCTCTCTAATGAAGAAGCAAAGAATTTTACCTATGATCTTTTAGAAGAGGTAATAAATTTCTTCCCTTCAAAGTACATTCATATAGGTGGAGATGAAACCTGGGCTCTTGGAAGAGGACGAAGTCTTGATAAAGATGGAGTATTTAAAGGGCCAGAGCTTTTTGAGATGCACCATAGAAATCTAATCTACAAAGTAAAAGAAAAGGGAAAAATCCCCATGGTATGGGGAGATATGTTAACAGGCATGTATTTAAGAGAGGAAGAAAAAGAAAGATGGAAGATTGTGCTTGAAAGTGACATATGGGATGAAACCATAATAGCTAATTGGGATTATACTCACCTTCCTCAAGAACATTTCCTAAACAAGATAAATATGTTTGGTAAAAGAAAAGAAAGGGAGATTGCTTGTCCAGGGCTTTCCAATTGGAACAGATTCTATCCTAATTTTGATGTTGCTCTGGCCAATATCACAAACTTTCTAATTCCTGCCAAAAAGGAAAAACTTATTGGTTTTCTTCTTACTTCTTGGGGAGATGATGGGGCAGAATGCCTATACTCCTTCTTAGATCCACTCATATTGGCCACCATGGAAATAGCAGAGGGAAATAAAGATTGGGAAGAAAAATGGATCTCTTTAAGAGGTGAGAGTAGAGAGATTCTTGAAGTAAGAAAAACCTTAGGCCAAAACGACATAGCAGAAACCATTAAACATGTATTCTTAGGAGATCAGATGTATAGACATGCTACCGAACTATTAAAGGATAGAGAAAGAAAACCCACTGGAGATTTCTGGGCAGATTATTACCTGGAAATGACCAATCTTCTTTCCAATAAAGAAAAACTCAAAAAGAAATATGAAGAAGTTTTTGAGACCATTTCTCAGGCAAATCTACCTGAAGATTTGGCACTTATAAGAGATATGTTAAAGATTTCCATTGATAGAATTAATGGAAGATTAAAATTCTCAGAATTTGCCAGTTTTGGCAACAAATATGCTGAATTATGGCTCTCCGAAAGGAAAAAAGAAAATTTAGAGAAAGTAATAACCAAAGTCTATGGAGCAGGAGGAAGAGCAGATTTAGAAATCTATTAAATTACGAGGGGAAGACTTTCTTCCCCTTTACCATGGTCATTTTTATGTTTAAATTTTCATCAAAAACATTAATATCTGCATCTTTACCTATATCTATACTTCCTTTTCTATCTTCTATGCCAAGAAGTTTTGCAGGAGCATAGGAAGCCATAAAAACTGCATCTACAATGTCCATCCCTGTCATACTCATCATATTTTTTATAGCCCTATCCATAGTGAGAGTACTACCTGCAAGAGAGCCAGACTCAAGAACCGCTCTTCCATTTTTAACTATTACCTTCTGGCCTGAGAGCTTGTACTCTCCATCATCAAGTCCTGTAGCCATCATAGCATCAGTAACAAGTAAAATTTTTTCCTTAGATTTTAATTTAGTTACCATCTTTAGGATTACATCAGATAAATGATAACCATCAACGATGACCTCTACACTTACATCATTAACAAGGGCATATCCCACAATTCCAGGATCCCTATGATGAAGAGGCCTCATACCATTAAAAAGGTGAGTAATATGGGAAAGTCCATTTAAAACTGCCTCCCTCATCACATCATACGATGCATCGGTATGTCCTGCAGAGATAATTACATTTCTTTCCTTAAGATATCTTATTACTTTAAATTCTTTATCTTTTTCTGGGGCAATAGTCATTAACTTTAAATAAGGGGAATATAATTCCTCTAAAACCTCAATATTAGGCTCTAAAATATGCTCTTCAGGTTGAGCACCCTTGTACTTAGGATTTAAAAAAGGACCCTCTAAATGCATCCCCAAAACTCTTGCACCAGCTTTTTGGTTTTCTATATATCTTTCCAATTTTTTAACAGCCAACTTCATACTTGTTAGGGGGCCTGTTACTATAGTAGGTAAGAAACCAGTAACTCCTTTTGAAGCCAAAAAAGTTGTTATCTTTTCTATATCGGAGTAATCACAATCTAAAAAATCCTCTCCAACAGCTCCATGAATGTGGACATCAATAAATCCTGGAGAAATATAAAAATTACTAAAATCATAATCTACTTTATCTATACTACTTTCCCTTTTTTCTCCTATATGTACTATCCTACCATTCTCAATCTTTAAGAATCCATTCTCTAAAATTCTATCTTTTAATATTACTTTTCCCAAAATAACAATACTACTCATTTAGAAACCTCTAACCCTTTCTCTATAAACCTCTATCAACTTTTCATTTATCTCCTGATTCTTACTACTAATAGGAACTCTAAAGACAGGAGGAATAATACCTATATTTTCAATTTTATAAATCACTTCAGTAAAAATATCATTGATCACTAAAAGAGGAATTAAAACTCCTAAAGGACCCACCTTTATATCTCTATTCTCTTCTAAGGCCAAGAGGAGCTCATCGGAAGGACCAGGCACCAAAATAGCAAGATCGACAAGATCTTTTAAATTCTTTTTAGATGAATGTTTTGAAGTTT
Source organism: Dictyoglomus thermophilum H-6-12 (assembly GCF_000020965.1). Lineage (NCBI taxonomy): Bacteria > Pseudomonadati > Dictyoglomota > Dictyoglomia > Dictyoglomales > Dictyoglomaceae > Dictyoglomus > Dictyoglomus thermophilum. Next base: position 1,914,057 of record NC_011297.1, read on the forward strand.
TTGCTGAATTTTCTTTATTAATAATCCCTATAGTAAAGATGCCTTTTTTCTTTAACTCAAGGCATACATCAATAGCAACAAGATCTCTGCCACTATATGAGGCTATATAAAAAATATCATTCTCCTTTACATTAATATTAGCAATTAAGCTTTTACCGTATCCTTCATTCTTTTCAAGATAATTAGCCCTGTAAATACTCTCAGAATATAGCGTACTTAAATCTAAAAGAGGATTTATACAAGCCAGAGCACCAGGCTTAAAAAATAGTTCCATAGGGATAACATTATAATGACCATAACCTAAAATATGTATTATTCCTCCATTTTTAATAGCTTCAACGGTTTTATCGACTGCTTTTTGAAAATTGTTACTCTCCTTATCTAATTCCTCTAAAAGACTAATTAAAGATTTTAGATACCTCATAACTTATTATAACACCATTTGGTCAAGTAAATTAATTAATCTTTTCCTTTGCAACTTGTTATCAAGGTAATAAATAGAAAGAATTAAAGGCGTCTTTTTAAGTTGATAATATTTTAAAAACTTTTCAGGAAAGTAATTAGATTCAGGTTCCATTTCCCATTTTAAATTGTATCTTACATAATTTCTTACAAAGACATCTATAAGATTTCTATCTTTCTCCTCTAACTCAAGGTACCTTTTTATAAAATCTACTCTCCTTTTTTCAGAAATCACATTAATAAATTTAAGAACTAAGCATTTTCTTGCCTCTATTATTGGATCTACTCTGAAAATTCTATTTAAAAATTCCATAAGGTATAAATCCTCATCTACTATCCTCAAAAAGCCTTCAAAATCTCTTTCCATAATTTTTACCAAACTCCCGATATCATTGTCTCTTTTAAAATAATCCCTATTAATAAGACTCATATAAGTTGAGACCACGCCAATTATCCTTTCTCCAGTAGAGAGTTTAATAAATTTATCTCTATTTTTCCCAAAATATTCTTTCCTTATCTTCTCTTTGAAAAATTCATTAACTATAGGAAAGGGAGCTTCAAATAAATCAATATTCTCTCTATATTTTTCCATAATTTTTCTTATAGTATTTCCCTTTATCTTTAATGTTCGACCTCTAAGCAAGTTTGAAAGATTTGTCTTCGTAATTTTCAACTCCTCTGAAAGTGTGCTTAAGTTCTTACCTTGAAAAAGCTTTTTTAGGTAATTTCTTACTTCATCAGTATTTTCATAAACATCTATGTTTAAATTTATTTTTCTAACATCAAAAAATTCTTTAAGCGTCTTATAGTGCTCCTTTGTTCCCCAACCTTTCCCTTCAGGAAGTTTCCCATAAAGAGTAACCACCATATCTCTCATATTAAAAACATCTTCTCTTTTTAACTTCCTTTGAATATGAAAAAGGGTATCAACAACAAAAAAACCACTTTCTATGTTTTCTCGAAAGTATCCCAAATAGTATAAGGCACCTTCTGCAAGCTTTAGAGCAAATAAGGGATGTCTATCCCTTAAACACCATGCAGAATTGTTTAAAGAGTATATCAAGCCTGTGGGATGAGGTATATCTCTTGCTATCTTAATGCTTTGGAAATAATATTTTATCGCCTTCGATAAATTTCCCCGCTTATTCTCTTCGTTAGCTTTATTAAAAAGCATAAATAGATAAGTAGTCTTGTCCTCCACATAATCTCTGCTCCATAATCTTACCTTTGATACACCACTATAAGAAATGTTACTTATAGAATAACTCCAAAGAGTAGGTGCAATAATTCTTCTTGCGAGAAGGGGTATTTTAAAAAAGTTCTTTCTTAACTCATCAAAAATCTTATCTGCAGACTCATCTTTTACAAGCTTTGATAAGTATAAAAGCTCTGCTTGCAATAAATAGAATAGAGTTAAATTATCCTCTGCCTTTTTCAGAGATTTCTTTATAATTTCTAAACTTTTATTCCATTCTCCTCTCCACTTATATTTCTGAGCAACAAAATAATGATGCCAATCCTCTGGCAATTTCTCCTCTAAAACAAGGTTTAAAAAAGGCTTTGAAAAATTGCCATATTTAAATAAAATATAAGCAATAATAGGCACTTTTTTATACATAGTATAAATTTATTATATCAGAAATCATTGTAAAAATCTTATAATCTGAGTTTCCCATTAAAAAGTTTTTTAAACTATCGAGAAACTCTCAAAATAAAAGTTTTTACGGATGGACATAATTTGATTATCAAATAAAATCCCTTATCCTTAAAGACAAGAATCCTAAAAGGGAGGTATATAAAAATGAAAAAGATAATTGCAATTATTATAATAGTTGTTCTAACTTTATTGAACGCTGTGTTAGCAGATGAAGTTATAATTGCAAATCAAACTTGTATTTCCAAACCACCAGTAGAAATTGTAGTAGAGACATCCTCCAAATAAGCTGAGGGGGGAGGGGGGCCCGTTAAGGGTTTCCCTCCTTTTTTTATTTTTATGAAAATTTTCATCATGCAAAAATTTAAAAATCTGAGTAAAATAAAAATAAATGAAGAAATTATTTTCAATAATTTTAATAATAATTATAATTACCTCTCTATCCTTAGGTGAAGAGAATAATACCCTTATCTTAGCCGGAGATTTTAATTTACCACCTATAGAGTATTTGGATTCACAAGGCGTTCCTAAGGGTTTTGCAGTAGATATTGTTAATGAACTTTCCAAAAAAATAAACAAAAAAATAGAAGTAAAACTTGTACCCTGGAATGATGCAGTAGAGCTCTTAAATACAGGTAGAGTAGATGGCATAGAGTTTATGAGAGTTACCGAGGAAAGAAAAAAGAGATACGACTTTATAACCTATTTAGAAAGTTTTAGTGTGATTGTTGTACCTGTTAACTCTACCATACATAACTTTATGGACTTGAAGGAAAGAAAAGTAGGAGTATTTAATCTTGATGTAGCTCAACTCTTCCTTAGAGATATTACTCAAACCATTTCTTACAAATCTTCCTACGAGGTACTTTTAGGAGTACTAAGAGGAGAGGCAGATGCTGGAGTTATCAATTATTATACAGCTAAATGGCTTATTACCCAGAATAATTGGAACGATAAATTGAAAATTCTTCCTGACAAATTATTTACAAACTACGCTGGAATTGCCCTTCCTAAAGGAAGCCCTTACTTTTTAATCCTTAAAAAAGGAATAGATGAAATAATAAAATCCCCCCAATATATATATCTTTTACAAAAATGGTTTGGTGAAGAAGTACTCTTAAGGCTTGAAATAAAAAAGAAAGAAAGCCAAACCCAATGGCTTTTAACTCTCCTTTCAATACTACTTTTTATATCTCTTGTAATTTTCCTTAGCAGAAGGTACTTAAAAAAAGAAGTAGAGAGACAAACTTTTGAGATAAGGAAACTTCTTGAAGAAAACAAGAAAAAATATGAAGAGTTGAGAATAGGATATAACTTTTTAAAGGAAATCTCTACAAAAAATATACAAGAATTGGAAAAAACCTTCTATGAGGAATTAAATAGACTTTTTCCTGAAAATAACATAAGACTATTAAAAAGAATAAACAGTGAATTTATAAATCTATATCCAAAACAAGATCAGCTAAAAATAAAAATGGAAGATTTAGAGATAGACAAATCCCAAAAAGTATATATAGACATAGAAAACAAAATTCAATATGTAATCTGTTATGAAAAAGAAATACCTGAGGGACTATTTGATCTTCTTATAGAGGAATTCAAACATGTTATTGAAAAAACAACCCTAATAGAAAAATTAGAAAAAGAAAAGGAAGTTTCAGAGCTTATTGATCTTTTTTCAGAAAAAACAGAAAAAGTAACCCCACTTGGGAGCATCCTGAAAAGAGTTCTAAATATATTAGATGCGGATGCAGGTTCCATAATGGGATATGATGAGGATGATAATGTACTAAGGATTGTTGCAAGTTTTGGTCTCCCCCAAGAAGTAGTAGAAAATACTGTATTAAGAATGGGGGAGGGTATAGCTGGTTGGGTGGCTCAACATAGAGAACCTTTAATCTTAGAAGATGTTTATAAGGACAAAAGATTTGTTATAATTGAACCTCGTTTTAATATAAAATCTTCTATATGTTATCCCTTAATTTATAACAACAAATTAGTAGGAGTTTTAAACATAAATAGCTTAAAAGATTTTAAAAAATTCGATAAAAATGATTTAGCAATGGTAGAAAAAATAGCTTCTGTTATTGCCTACTTACTTTACAAAGAGGAATTAGAACAGAGAATACATAGATTAAACAAAGAATCATTAATTGTACTTGTAGAGATGATTGATGCAAGAGACCCCTATACAGGAGGACACTCAAGAGAAGTAAGAAACATAGCAGTAGACTTTGGTAAATATATAGGTCTAAAAGAGGAAGAGTTAAAAATCTTAGAATATGCGGGATATCTACATGATATTGGAAAAATAAAAGTTCCTGATTATATTTTAAAAAAGCCAGGAAAACTCTCGGATGAAGAGTTTATGATAATGAAAATGCATCCCGTATGGGGTGAAGAAATACTTAAGAATGTCTCTGCTTTTAGAGAAATTGGAAAATTAATAAGATACCATCATGAAAGATGGGATGGAAGAGGATATCCTGATGGACTCTCTGGAGAAGAAATACCTTTTTATTCAAGAATTCTTACCCTTGCAGACAGTTTTCAAGCAATGACCGCATATAGACCGTACAAAAAGAGATTAGCTATCGAAGAGGCAATTGAAGAAATAAAAAAATGTAAAGGCTCCCAATTTGATCCAAACCTTTCGGATTACTTTATAGAGATGATTATAAAAAGTAAAGTAAAAATTACTTAGTTCTTTCCTTTACCCAACTCTCAATTAGCTTTTCTAAGGCTCTTTCTTCATAATCCTCATATTCATAAAATACCCTTATAACTTTTTTTCTAATCTCAATCACCCTTCTCAAATCAACAGGAGTACCAATTATCACATACTCACAATCAGATCTATCAATAGTCTCCTCAAGCTCCCTAAGTTGCTCTTTATTATAACCAAGAGCAGGAAGCACCTCCTTTAGATGCGAATACTTCTCATAAGCCTCCTTAATGCTACCCACAGCATATTCCCTTGGATCCACTATTATTGCTCCTCTCTCTTTTGCAAAGAGATAACCTGCTCCAAAGGGCATCTCTCCATGAGTGACGGTAGGCCCATCTTCCACCACAAGTACTCTCTTGTTTTTTATGTCTTCTTCTTTTTCTGCCTTAATAGGTGATTTAGCATATACTATTTTACATTTCTTATTTTTCTTCCTTATATTCTCCACCACTTCTTCAATCTTCTCCTTTGGAGCAGTATCAACCTTATTCACCACAACAATATCTGCAAGGATTAAATTGACCTCTCCAGGATAATAGGAGATTTCATGCCCAGCTCTGTAAGGATCTACAACAGTAATATAAAGATTAGGCTTATAAAAAGGAAAATCATTATTGCCTCCATCCCATACAATCACATCAGCCTCTTTTTCAGCTTCCTTTAATATCTCTTCATAATCCACACCTGCATAAACCACCGCCCCTTGCCTTAAATGAGGCTCATATTCCTCTCTCTCCTCAATGGTACATTCATAAGTATCAAGATCTTCCATCTTCTCAAATCTTTGAATCTTCTGTCTTAAAAGATCTCCATAGGGCATAGGATGTCTAACAACCACCGTTTTAAGACCCATTCCTCTCAATAATCTCACCACATACCTTGTGGTTTGACTCTTTCCAGAACCTGTCCTCACTGCACATATGGCAATCACAGGTTTCGTACTTTCAAGCATAGTCTCTATACCTAATAATTTGAAGTCAGCTCCTAAAGAAAGTATCATACTTGCTTTCTGCATCACATAATTATAGGAAACATCACTATAGGAAAAGATTACTTCATCCACTTTGTATTCTTCAATTAATTCTGAAAGCCTATCTTCAGAAAATATAGGTATTCCATTAGGATAAAGGTCTCCCGCAAGTTCTTTAGGATAAACCCTATTCTCAATACCAGGAATTTGAGTAGCAGTAAAAGCAACCACCTCATAGTTAGGGTTATGCTTAAATAATACATTGAAATTATGAAAATCCCTACCTCCAGCCCCCATAATAATTACTCTTTTTCTCATAGATCTACCTCCTTGTAGATCTTTTTCACAAAAGGAGAAGTAAAAGCCTGCAGTAGAGCAGAATAATTCAAAGAAAAGCTTATGCTATCCCCCACTTTCAAATCATCTCTCTCAGAAATATCTACAACAGTATAATCTGAAGTAGCCCCTAAGACTTCCACCCCTAAAATTTCTGGTTTTATGCCCTCAGGATCTATATCTTGTCTTCCAAAATTAAGAATAGCTCTTTTTCTTACACCCCTTGCCTTAAAGGATGGTTTATGCCCAAAGGCATCCTCCCCAATAACTCCCCAGGGGACAGAAGGCTTCTCTTTTACCTCCAAAATCTCTCCTATAAACCTAAAAGTATCAGTTCTTGCTCCAGGAATAACTTTTCTATATGCTGTTTCTCTCCCTAACATAATTCCTTCGCCAATTCTTAAATGATTTACTCCCAAAGGTATCTTCCCCTTAAAAAGGAGAGGAATAGTGCTAGAATTTCCTCCAGAAACAATAGCAAAAGAGATATTAAACTTCCTTTTCAAATCATCAACAATTTCTATAAAATCCATATACTTTTCTTCGGTAGGAATAACACCTCCAAAACAAGTAAAGTTAGTTCCGACCCCAAAAAGTTCAAGATTCTTCATTTTCAAAACTTCCCTAACAACAAAATAAAGTTCTTCTCTATTCCATATACCCTCTCTTATATCTCCCATCTCTACCATAATTACTACTCTATGCTTCTTTTTAAGTTTTTCGCCAGCCTCATTCAAAGCCCTAAGAGTTGATAACTCTGAGTTTAGAGAAATATCTGCATACTTTATTTCCTCCTCTACCTGAGAAAGACAAGGAAGTCTTATAAGGGTAAAATTAGTATTTAAATTACTTTCCTTCATTCTCTTTATACTCTCAATTCTTGAATCAGAGATTCCAAATACTCCAGCCTCAACAAGAACCTCTGCAATCTTTGGATCTCCAAGAGATACCTTCGTGACCCCATCAATTAAAATTCCATAATCTCTCCCTTTTTCTACTATTATCTTTGCATTATGATAGATTGCAGGAAGATTTATCTCTAAATAAGGAGAACATATATTATCCATAAATTACCTCCAATTAAGAATCCATGCCCCTAATATCATAACTAAAACCCCAATAGTCCTCTCTTTTATACTCTCCCTAAAAATACTCTTGGCAAGAATTAACGTTATTATCATACTCAACATGGAAAGAGGCTCCGCAATACTAACATCTATACTCCTAAAGGCAATAAGAAGAAATAAATAAGAATAAGCATTAATAGCTCCAGCAATAATGACAAGAAAGGTTTTCTCCCTTAAAATCCTAATAACCTCTTTTAACTCCTTCCTAAAAAGAATATAAAAAAATTGATAAATACTTATAACAAGGTAAAGGAAAAAACAATAAAATAAAGGATCAACCTTCCCCACTACAAAACCATCAATGGTTCTTCCTATAGCTATAAGGAAAGAACTTCCCAGCATATAAAGAGTCTCTTTTCTCTCAAAAAGTGCTTTAAGAGATCTAAGTAGATTTTCTTGTTTATTAAGAAAAGAAGCTCCATAAACTAAAAGGAAAAGTCCCAAAACCTTTTGAAAAGTAAAAGGCTCACCAAGAAATAATGTTGTTAAAATAAGAAGAAAGAAAACATTAAAATTATAAAGAGGACCTACTAAAGATGCTTCTCCTATAGATAATGATTTAACATAGAGTACAAAGGATATGGAATAAATAAATCCACTTAAGATTCCAAATTTCAGCCTTGCAAAGTCTATAGAAATATTTTTGTTAAAAGCAAAGGGAAGGAGAAATAAAGTAGCTATAAAGAAAAAGAGAAAGGATGTAGCTATGCTATCGCTCTTATCTCCTACCTTTTTTACCACAATCTTTTCGTACCCAAGAAGTATAATTCTACCAAGCAAAAATAAATAAGCTATAATCATAGAAATTATTTTATCACAAAAAATTGTATAATTTAGGTATGAAAAAGATAATTTTGTTAATTTTTATACTAATATTCTTAACTTCTATATCCTATCCCCAGGAACCAAGCTTTAATATTTCCTTAGGAATAAACTCAGAATGGAAATTAGAAAGATTTTCACCTCTTTTCATAGAAATCTACAACCCTGGAAATCGCCTAACTTTAAAGATAGAAGTCATATATAATCAAGGACTTAGATATGCAGGATACTGTGAAACTATATATCAAGAAAATGTTGAGATTCCTCCTCTTGCAACAAAAAAAATTGAATTTCTAATTCCTCCCATAGATTTCAGATATCCTCTAAGAGTAAGAATATGGCATAACAATAAGTTACTAAGGGAGGAAAAAATTGAAATATCCTTTGAAAAAATAGTTCTTCCTCTCATTCTCATTCTTGGGAAAAACATCCCTCAACTACCCATTTCCCAAAAAGCAAGGATCTTAAGAATATATGATGAAAGACTTCTTCCCTTAAACTACAAAGCCTATGATACCTACGATCTGGTATTAATTGACAAAGACTTTTGGAAAACGCTACCACAAAATTTAAAAAATTCTATAACCATGTATAAAATTCTCACAGGAAGAGTATATTTTATGGACGAAATCAAAAAAATCTCCTTAGAATTATTAAAAATACCACCTGTAAGCATAACTATTCCCCACAATACAATTCTTTACAATCCTGACATTAGCCTTCTTCAAGGACAAAAATTCCTATACCCCGATAGATTTACTATTGTAATAGCATTATTTGTCTATTTCCTATTCCTGTTTGTATGGAAAAGATACCTCCTAAGAAAAAGATTCTCCTTTATTATTTTCTCTATATTTATTCTTCTCTCCTCTGTTTTTGGATTTCAAATAAAAAATTACTTTGAAAAAGACGCCCTCGCAATTTCTGAAAAATCTATTATATATCTTGATCCAGAAACCTTTGTTGCAGAAAACTACTTTAACCTATCCATCTTCTCTCCCTTTAAAAGAAACCTTTCCTTTAATTACTCTCCCAATATTTTTCTCCTTTACAATGCCTACTATCAACCCCAAAAAGGGAAAATATCCCTCATCATCGATCGAAAAGAAAATAATGGCAAGATCACCATCGAGAGAAACAGAGTTTATTTTTTGGAAGGGCTTTCTTTTCACTTTTTACCTATAAATATAGAATTTAGAGAACTTTCCGACCGATTTATTCTTAATATTGAAAATGATGCAAACTTTGATCTAAAAGATTTGATATTAAAATCGGGAAATGCAGAAAACTACATAGGAAGTATTATGAGGGGAGAAAGGAAAAGCATAGTAGTATGGAAGAGTGGACTCAAAGAGCCTTCTCTTCTTAACGAAATTCTCAAAAATTATCGCTTTAAAACCCCTTTGATTTCCCAAAAGAAAATTCTTCTTTGGGGAAGAATAAAGGAACCTATAAATCATTTTAACTTTGAATATATAAAAGTGGATATCTACAGAGACAATATCTTAATAATACCCTTGGAGGAGAAAGAATGAGATTTTGGTGGCTAACAGAGTTTAAATTTAAAATCAATGATAGAAAATACATGAAGACAGAATTCACTTATTTTTTTATCCTTCTTCTTTTAACCCTTATTTTATGGCCATCAAAAACCTTAGATGTGAATAAATACTATATACCTGACCTATTCCTTATTTTTTCTCTATCCCATTTTTTCTTCATAACCTATCTTTCGTCTTTAATTTCTTCGGGGAATCTTCTTGCAGAAAAAGAATTTAAAACACTAAGCCTCGTAAGATATTCGGATTTCTCCATTGTAAACATTCTTTTAGGAAGATTTTTATCTACCCTTTTATATATTCTTTATCTTTTCATAATCCTTTTCCCTTTTAATCTTATAATAAGCTTTACAGGAAGTACTAATAAGATCCTTATTCTCTATCTACTGATATTAATAGATTCTATACCTTTAATTGGTCTTGGCCTCTTATGGTCTACCCTTATAAACCCTGCCTTAAACTGGTTTTCTCATTGGATCTCCTATTTAGCCTTTATAATAATTCCCTTTATCTTTCCCTCAACCTTTTTCTTTTTTCCTCTAAACAATATTCTCTGGTTGGTAGGAGCAGAAAATGTTCTCTATGTAAGTGTAAACTTTAATCCATCTAAGCATCTACCTGTAATTATTTTGTTCTATTTACTTATTTTTTTAATATCTATACTAATAGCCCAAAAAAGATTAAAATATTATAGAGGAGAGAAAAACAAATGACATTTTTTCGGTAACATAGAAAGACTTATTAAGAAAGCAAATCTATACTATCTTATTGAGGGCTTATTGGTATCCACTTTTTTTACCTTAAATCTTTTTCTTCTATTAAATCTTTTCTCACTAAGGGTTAGCTTTGCTGTATATTCTATACTTTATATTCTCACTTTTTATCTCTACATACGACTAAAGAAAAAGCCCGACCATTATAAGATAATTTTTAGAGCTGACAGACACTACTCTTTAGAAGAAAGACTAATCACTTTTTGGGAGTACAAAGATTTTAATGATTCTTATGGCCTTATAAATAAATTAAAAGAAGAACTTGAAGAAAAACTTTCTAAAATTGATCTTTCTAAAGCTTATAAATTCAAACCATCAAAACTTTTAAAAGGTTTATTATTATTCTTTGTAATTCTTCTCATATTCAATCTTGTATACTCCTTTCCAAAGGACATATCAAAAGTCATAAACCTTGCTCACGAGAAAAATAAAGAGCAAAATCAAAATCTTCAAAAAATAGTAAATAATAAAGGTAAAATGCTTGAAAATGATCTTCTAAATGAAAAATTACAAAAAGAGAAAGCCTCCGAAGATGAATTCTATAAAGAGAAAATAGGCGATCTTCAAAAGCCTAAATCTTTGGAAGAATTTTTATCCCAATATAATTTTGATAAAAACACTTTAAAAAACGAAAAGATTAAAACTGCCTCTTCTAATAAAACTCAGGAAGAAAAAGAAAACTCTGAAAATAAAAATAAAGAAGAAAAAGGAAAAGAAAATAAAGAAGCTTCCATAGATAGTAGTAATCTTCCTTCGTTGGCGGGCAAAAACCAAGCTTCCTTAGCCCAATCTCCTAAAAGTTCAGGAGCTGAAAGAGAAGGAGAAGAAAACTTGCCCAAAGAAGATTCCAATCTCTCTCAAAATTCACCCCAGGAAAGAATGTTACAGAATCCTATTCCTGGCGAAGGATTACCCGAAAAGACAAAACAAACAGGATCTCTACCTGGTACTGAAGAAAGAGAAACAAAACTTGGAGAAACAGAAAGTCAAAGAAAGGTATTTTCAGGAGAAAAAATATATGTTCCACCCTCTCTTTCGGAAAAAGAAGGTAAAAACTATCTATTTCAAGCCCCTACTTTGGAGGGTAGAAGAAAAACCTCAGGAGGTAATATTAGCTTGAATCCCTCCTATGAAAGAGAGGATCCAACTGCATCAAGAATTCTTCCTAAAGAGTTTCAAGAAATATTAAAACTATACTTTTCTCAATAAAGGAGGTCGTTTCACTTGGCTTTATCTCTTCAAGACTTTACCGATGTGGTAGGAAGGATAAAAAATGAGATCAGTAAAGTAATAGTAGGATACAGTGAGATTATTGATTTTACTATCATAGCTCTCCTTTCAGGAGGGCATGTACTCCTTGAAGGTGTGCCTGGAATTGGAAAAACTTTGCTTGTTAAGACATTAAGTGAGATTTTAAATCTAAAGTTTTCTCGAATCCAATTTACTCCTGACTTGATGCCTGCCGATATTACAGGAACAAACATAATTATGGAAGATGAAAATGGAAGAAAACATTTTAAATTTCAAGAAGGCCCTATCTTTGCCAATATCATCCTTGCAGACGAAATAAACCGAGCTACCCCTAAAACCCAATCTGCCCTTTTAGAAGCCATGCAGGAAGGTAGTGTAACTTCAGGAGGAAACATCTACCTACTACCTAAGCCCTTCTTTGTCATGGCAACCCAAAACCCTATTGAGATGGAAGGAACATATCCTCTTCCTGAGGCTCAACTTGACAGATTTTTCTTCAAACTAATTCTCACTCCTCCAGGAGAGGAAGAACTTCTTGAAATTATAGAAAGAACCACAAATGTTGAGATGCCAAAAGTAGAAAAGATTGCAGATGGAACTACGATCGAAGCCTTAAAACAATTAGTAAGAAGTGTACCTATTTCAAAAGCAGTAAAAGAATATGCTGTAAGAATCGTACTTGCCACCCATCCTGAAAACAAATATGCCACAGGAAAAGTAAAGAAATATGTGAGATATGGATCAAGCCCAAGAGGTGCCCAAGCACTAATATTAGGAGCAAAAGCTCTCTCATTATTAAATAATAGAGCCAACGTAAGCATTAAGGATATACAGAAGGTGGCAATTCCTGCCCTAAGACACAGAATTATCCTAAGTTTTGAAGGAGAAGCAGAGGGCATAACCCCTGATGAGATAATTCAGAATATTCTGGAGGAGATAAAAGAAGATTAATGGAAAAATTAGATATTGAGTTTTTAGAAAAACTTGAAAAGTTAAGACTTGCCGTAAAGAGGCTAAGATTTAAGAGTAGCCTCGGAGAAAGAAAAAGCCCCAAAATGGGGCGAGGAACAGAATTTTCTGACTATAGATCTTACCAAATTGGAGACGAATTAAGATATTTAGACTGGAACATATATGCCAGATTTGAAAAATTTCTTGTAAAACTTTTTGAAGAAGAGGAGGATGTAGAGGTACATATTCTTCTTGATGCTTCTTCCTCTATGGATTTTGGAAATCCTTCAAAATTCTTCTATGGTAAAAAACTTGCCTTAGCCTTCGCATACCTTAGTCTTTCCTCTTGGGAAAAAACTACCTTTTCCTATTTTCAAAACAAAACCAAAGAGATCATTCCGTTAGAGAGAAAAAAGGAGAATATATATAAACTTTTAAATCTTTTAAATGAGATAAAGCCAGAAGGTATTACTAACATAAATGAAACAGTTAAAAAATATGCTTCATCTTTAAGAAGGAAAGGTATTTTAATTCTTATCTCAGACTTCCTCTCCTCAGACTTTAAAGAAGGAATAATATACGCAAGATATAAAAAACTACCTGTATATATTGCCCATATAATATGTGAAGAAGAGATTTCTCCCTTCTATTCAGGAAACCTAACCCTTGTGGATAGCGAAACAGGAGAAAAAATAGATCTCTTTCTTGATGACGATATGAAAATAAAGTATCAGAAAACATTAGAGAAATTCCTAAACGAGATAGAATACTTCACCATGCTTTACAATGTAGAATACTTAAGAAGCATAACTACTATTCCTATAGAAGATCTTATTCTAAAATATCTAAGAGTAGGTGGTTGGATTAAATGAACCTTAAATTCTTAAATCCCTTTTTCTTACCATTGTTGTCCTTAGAAATACTAATAATAATCCTATACCTTATAAAGCCTAAAAGATTAAGATTAAAAGTTCCAAGTCTTCTTTTATGGGAAAGACTCTTAAAAGAGGAACCTATAGGAAGATGGTTTAAAAAACTTCCTAAAAACTTAATTCTTCTCCTTCAAATCTTAACTGTCATGTTTATAATTCTATTCCTCTCAAAACCTGTTCTTAGTTTTGAAGGAATAGCAGGAAGGCCTGTTATCTTTGTATTAGACTCTTCCGCAAGTATGACCGCAAAAGATATCTCTCCATCCCGCTTTGAAAGGGCAAAAACAGAAATTATAAACTTTTCTAAAAAAATTCATAATAAAGCCTCTCTCATTATAGTCAAGGATAAACCTCAGCTTTTAATCTCTTCGGGAAAAAATACTGAGATTGAAAAAGTCTTAAAAGATGAAAAACCCTTTTTAGGAGAAGGAAACCTAAATTATGCTATAAGTTATGTAGAAAACCTCTTTCCTAAAGAATCTTGCGATATACATATATTTACTGATGGTACAGAAAAATTAGATATTCCTAAAAATTCTCAAAACAATTATTTTATCCATATAATTGGGAAGGGAGGAAAAAACTTAGCAATTCTTGATGGTAGGGTATTTCAAAAAAATGAAGAGGTCTCTCAAATATTTTTAAAAATTGGGAACTTTAGCAATAATTCAGAAGAAATTCCCATAACTGTAAAGAACGATGGCAAAAATCTTTTTAGAACCAAAATACATTTACAGCAAAAAGAGATAAAAACTTTAACCTTTGAGACTCCAATATTGAAAGGAAAAATAGAAGCCTCTATAGATATGAAGGATGACCTTCCAGAAGACAATATTGCCTATTTTTATGTACCAGATTTTTCTCCAAAGATATTAATTATAACCATGGGAAATCCATTTTTAGAAAAGGCTGTAAGAGCTATACCTGGAGCTAAGGTAGAGATAAGAAGAGACATTGTGAAGATGGATTTTAAAAATTATGATTTCTTTATCTTTGATGGCCTAATACCCTACCTGAAAATTCCAGGAAAATTTCTCTTTATAGGAGCTTATCCTGGTATGGATCCTAATAAAATAGAAAAGGTAGGAAAGGTAAAAATACTCTCCTGGGAAGACCACCCTATTTTAAGATTTGTACAGCTTTATGGAACTCAAATAGATAATGCCTATGTATTCAAAGACGAAAAATTAAAAACTATCATCTATTCTACAAAAGGACCTGTAGGTTATTACTTAAAAGAAGAAAACATGGAGGGGGTTATACTTTCCTTTGATCTTCTTTCCACATCATGGATATATCACGACTCTTTCCCACTTTTCATATACAATTTAATAAAATATATGCTATCTTACGATCCTCAAAGACAAGTACAAGAAAATTTAAACTTTACAGGATTCTATGAAGATCCACAAGATAAGAGAGTCTACGCAATAAATTTATTCTCTGAAAAAGAATCTAAAATAGAACCCCAAATAGGATCTCAAGAAGTCATCTCTTCTAAGGAGAAACCAAAAGAAAAATCTTACATTAGTCTTGATCTATCCTACATTTTTCTATTTTTAGCTCTGATAGCCATATTTTTTGAAATGCTTCTTTACATGGGAGGAAGGATTTATACATGATAAGCTTTGAAAAACCGTTATTTCTAATCTTAATACCCATAATATACTTCCTTATTAAGAGATATAAGAAAAAGGCAGTTTTAAGATCTATAGAGATATTACTTATTTTACTCTCCCTTTCTGGGATGAAGTTACTGTCTTATTCAGATAGAGTAAATACCTTCTTTTTACTTGATCAATCCGCAAGTATTCCTTCCTGGGAAAAAGAGAGAGCTATAAGTTTTATAAAAGAATCTCTCAACAATAAAAAGATTTATGATAGAGTAGGGCTTATATCCTTTGCAGGAGATGTAAACGTAGAACAAGATTTGTCAGAAAACCTTGACCTTTCAAACATCTCTGGTATTAAAAATCCATATTTTACTAATATAGAAGAGGCTTTGAACCGAACACTTCTCCTTAAACCCCAACAAAAACCAGCAAGAATAATTATCTTCAGTGATTTACAAGAAAATGTAGGAAGAGTATTAAACTTGGAAGAAAGAATAAAAAAAGAAAAAATTCAAATAGACGTATTTCCCTTAAATACCTCCTTTCATAAAGAGATAGCCATTGAAAAAATCCAAAACTCCGATATAGGACATTTAGGACAAGAATTTCCTGTGAGTATAAGAATAAGAAGCTATGGTATAAAAGAGGCAAAATTGAAGATAAATTTTGATGGTACATCTCAAACCCATGATTTAAAAAACCTTCAAGAAGATAATATCATCTCTCTATCTCTTAAATCCCAAAATACAGGATTAAAAGAGATAGAAGCAGAAATATATTCTCCTGAAGATACTTATAGAGATAACAATGTAACCTCCTCTTACATATACATCCAAGGGAAACCTAAAGTTTTATACCTCATAGGGAGAGATTTTAATCCAACTTTTGCCAAATCTCTTGCGGTACAAGGTTGGGATGTGGTCTTTGATTCCAAACCATATCCTCAAATTCTAAATCTAAATTCCTACCAAGCGGTAATTATGGACAATATTCCCCAAGAAGATCTATCCATTGATAAAATGGAAATCCTTAAAAATTTTGTAACTGAAAAAGGAGGTACTCTGTTAGTATTAGGAGGAGATAAAAGCTTCTCTGCAGGAAATTATCAAGGAACTCCTTTAGAGGAAATCTTACCTGTAACATTAAGACCAGAACAAATACTTAAAAAGAGCAATGTTGCTATAGTAATAGTCCTTGATGCCTCTGGAAGCATGGGAAGTTATTCTGGAGGAGACATGAAAATGGAGCTTGCAAAGGAATCTGCTCAACTTGTCCTTGATCTTCTGGAAGAAAAGGACTACTTTGGACTCATTGCCTTTGATCATTCCTATCAATGGATTGTCCCATTACAACCTCTTACTAATAAAGAAGAGACTGCAAGTTTAATATCCAAAATATCTCCTGGAGGAGGTACTGCCTTATATCCACCTTTAAAATCTGCCGGAGAAGCTTTAATTAAAGCTCCTATTAAAAGCAAACATATCATCGCAATTACCGATGGACAAACCGAAGGTGGCGATTTCTATAATTTGGTAAAATACTTAGCAAAGTATAAAATTACTGTATCTACCATAGGTATAGGAGAAGATGCTAATATACCCCTCTTAAAAGATATAGCTAATTGGGGAAATGGCAGATTTTATCATACATGGAATATAAGGAATCTTCCTCAACTTTTACTCTCAGAAACAAAAGCTTTATTGAGATCTAATATAGTAGAAAAAAATTTTGTACCTAAGTCTTCTACAGAAGAAAAAATAGAGGTTCCTCCATTAAAGGGATATGTTCTCACATCTCCACGATACCCTTATCCCACCATACTTTCTTCTCCAGAAGGGGATCCTATACTTGCAAGGGGACAGTTTGGTCTTGGACAAGTAATAGCCTTCACCTCTGCATTAAAAGGTTACTGGGGAGATGAGTGGCTAAAATGGAATAAATTAGGAAAATTTTTCAGTGAAATGTTGAGAGAAACAATACCCCACCAAGTACCTGAAATAAAAGTTTCCATAAGAGAAGAAGAAGGAAAAGGAATTATAAATGTAATTTATGCTGATAAAGAAGGAAATTATATAAATTTTGCCAATTTAAAATACACCCTTATTGATGTACAAGGAAAAGAGCTAAAAGGAAGCCTTTACCAAAAGTCTTCAGGAACCTATGAGGCTGTATTCCCTATAGAAAAACTTGGAAAATATCAGATCACTATTAAAGATAATGATAAGGTTCTTGCTAAAGTGCCATGGTTCTTTGGAAGTTCACAGGAATTCATACCTAAAACCTTCAATAAAGAATTGGCCCAAAAAATCACTTCTTTATCCTTAGGGAAAATTATATCCTCTCCTTCTGATGTTTTTAGGAGAATGCCTTACCAGGATGCAGATAAAAAAGACCTTTCTCCATTTCTTTTAATAATTTGTATAATACTTTTCTTTATAGAACTCATATTAAGAAGATGGAGAGAAATTCAAGAAATAATATTAAATCTTCTTGGAAGGATAAAGATAGCAGAAGATCAGGAATGGTATAAAAAAATAGAAAGCAAAATGATAGAAGAGTTTAACAAAAAACCTACTCCTTCTATGCTTGAAACTGTAACCCTCGAACTTCGAGCAAGAATGTTTATAGCACATCTTAAAGAAGAAGAAAGAAAAAGAAAAGAAAAAGAGAAAAAATAAAAAGAGCTAGGAGGTTGTCCCTCCCAGCTCCTAAACTTCCCCCTCCTTACTGTATCAACAGATAATCTGCATAAACATCCCATGTACCATTATCAGCAGTAACTACAATTTCCACTGTATGAGAACCTGCACTCACGTATACATTGTCTATAGGAGCCTCCCAAGGATATGTTCCCTGATAATAGAACGTACCTACTGTCCTCCCATCTATTCGTAAATCAACTCGAGCTAAATTATTGTTATTTCCACATCCTCTTAACCTGAAATTATAGTTACGACTTGCTGGAAAGTTTACTGTAGCTCTTGCACTATCTCCATTTGCATAAAGAGCTATACCATTAAATGGACTTGTAATTCTCGATACATAGGGCCCACTTAATGACATGTTTTCACATTCTATTCTAGTAGTTGTTGTACTACCACTACTGCCACCACTACTTCCACTACTGCTACTTTGAGAAAAAGTATTTTGTGTTATATTAGCCGAACCACTGCTTTGATATCCTTCAACACAAAGAGTAATTTGATCAATAGTACCAAGGTTTAAACCTCTATTTGCCCATGCCCTAAAGTGATCTGTTACAGTGACTGTTCCACTTGTTCTCTTAGATGTCCTTACACTCCAATATTGATCAAAAGTAGCTGTACCGACAATAGATGGCTGATTTACACGGGTAGTTCTGTAAATGTCATAGGTACCACCGTCGATAGTAACCTGTCCAAGAGAGGTTGCACCTGGTGGACGCCAATTACCCCAACTCTCTACAATATAAAACTCTACTAAGGGATTAGTAGACCAACCGTAGATACATAAGTAGGAGTTACCATTAGGATTATATGTGGCTGAGTAGGTGATTCTAATAGTGCCTAATGACTGCCAGTTTTGGTTATACTTCTTACCCGTTCTGAATAATGCATTGTTTATATTGCTCCACTGACAGCTAAATCTTCCTTGTGTGTATACAGTCATGGTTGTATTCCCTGAATCTTTCCATAGTTCATAGTAGTAGCCATCAAAAGTACCGCTTGCATTACTTGTTAGTGTTATAGACGTTTGAGCATGAACTTGTGTATATACTGCGACAAGTAGTACGACTAAGAGCAACTTACTAAGTTTTTTAAGAAACATTTTACGCACCCCACTTTACTTTAATTTTCCCCTTAACGGCTACGTAGCCTCCTCGGGGTCGTTCTTAAAATCGTTTTTATTTTAAAATCGTTTTTACAAACCTTTAAATAATTTTAATAAAAATTATATGAAAGAAAAAAACTTTGTCAATATCCAATGAAAAAATTACATAATGAAATTAATATTGAGAAAAACAAGATTTAAGAAAAACACATTTAAAAAATGAAACTATTTATATTTTTCATAAAACTATTTTAGGATTTTTACACAAAAGTAGACAAACTTTATTTTTTGTATTAAAATAGTTTGATAGCTAATTATTGGAGGTGTTAATTTTGCGCTATCTTTTGAAACTTATTAAAATAGCGAAACCTTACTGGGGATATTTAATAATATCTGCCATAAGTCTTCTTATATTAACAGGCTTAAACCTTATTGGTCCATGGCTTATAAGAAGCCTTATAGGAATTATTACAAATATTAGCCAATATCCCAATGCAAGGGTAGATATAATAAGAATATCCCTCATCCTTGTTTTATCTTATATTTTAGGCATAATCTTTCAATTTTTAAGAAATTATTTTTCTCATTACGCAGCATGGCATCTTGTAGCAGATGTAAGAATGATGGTTTACGATAAACTACAAAACTTATCTTATAGATACTTTGTAGATAAACAAACAGGACAGCTTATGTCAAGAGTAGTAAATGATACAGCAAATCTTGAAATGCTAATTGCCCATGCAGTTCCAGATCTAATAAGTAATTTACTAATACTTATAGGCATTGCTGTAATACTTTTCATAATAAATCCCATATTAGCAGCTCTTTCTCTCATCCCAATTCCTTTTCTACTTCTTAGTAGTACTGTATTTGCTAAAAAAATTATGCCCATATTTCGTAAAGCTCAAAAAGCTCTTGCAGATCTTAATGCAGACCTTCAAGATAATCTTTCTGGTATAAGAGAAATACAACTTTTTAACAAACAAGAAAAAGAATACAAAAAGATAAAGGAAAAAGTATATAACCAAATACACGCACTCCTTTCTGCCTTAAAACTTAGTGCCATATTCCATCCCACTGTTGGATTTTTAAGTTCTTTAGGAAATTTAATTGTGGTTTCCGTAGGTGGAATAATGGCCCTTTCCGGCAAGATTCAGGTTCAGGATATTGTAGGATTCTTACTTTATCTTGGTATGTTCTATCAACCTATAAATGCCCTTGCCCAAATTCTTGAAAATGTTCAGCAAGCTCTTGCAGGAGCAGAAAGAGTCTTTGAAGTTTTAGAGACAGAGCCAGAGATAAAGGAGAAAGAAAATGCCACTGAGCTCAAAAACGTAAAAGGCAAAATTACCTTTGAAAACGTTACTTTTTCTTATAACCCCGGAGTACCCGTATTAAAAAATATCTCCTTTGAGATAAACCCTGGAGAAATGGTAGCCTTTGTTGGTCCTACAGGTGTAGGAAAAACCACCATAATGTATTTGATAAACAGATTCTTTGATCCTGATTCTGGAAGGATAAAAATCGATGACATAGACATTAGAGACGTAACCCTAAAATCTCTTCACGAGAATATAAGTATGGTGCTTCAGGATGTATTTCTATTTAATGGTACCATTTTTGAAAATATAGCCTATGGCAAAGAAAATGCAACCCTTGAGGAAGTAATAGAAGCTGCCAAAATAGCTCACGCCCACGAATTTATAGAGAGACTTCCTAAGGGTTACTTCACAGAAATAGGAGAAAGAGGAATAAAACTTTCTGGAGGACAAAAACAGCGACTGGCTATTGCAAGAGCGGTTTTAAAAAATGCTCCTATACTTATTCTTGATGAAGCCACATCATCAGTAGATACAGAGACTGAGAGTGAGATTCAAAAGGCTATAAATAACTTAGCTGGGACAAGAACTATTCTAATTATTGCCCATAGACTTTCTACTGTAAAAAGGGCAGACAAAATCATAGTGCTGAAGGATGGAGAAATTGTTGAAATAGGAACCCACGAAGAGCTTATGAAAAGAAAAGGTCTTTACTACAAACTTTGCTCTGTGCAATTTGCTGAAGATAAAATGGCAGAAATCGTTAGAAGCTAATCCTTTTCAAAACAATCTATGCAAACAATTTTACCATCTTTAATCCTCATACTTCTTTCTGAAGCCTTTTCTCCACAAATCTCACACTTCAAAGAAGGATATATCCTCGCTTTTTTAGGAATATCATCTTTTGGTGGTTGAAAATCAAAGATATCTTCTACATTCATCCTCAAAAGCTCCTCGGTCCATTCCTCTCTGTTTTCTTTCCTAGGAAGATCCTTCAATACTATTCTTACTCCCTCTCCTGTGTCTCTCCTAAAAAAAGTAAAAGCCTGCTTTCCTCGATCTTTAAAAATCAAGTTTCCCTTTCCAAAAGTACAACCTAAAATGTATTGTATAGCATCTACTCCACAAGCATTATTCTCTGTAATACAAACCACTTCTTCATCCTCAGAAAAAGTAAGCTTAAGCTTCAAAACTGCCGCCTCGGCAGCCCTATATCCTATGGCAAGTCCTGGACAAGAATGTCCATGAAAAGATACACATTCATCCCATAGTGCAGAATTAAAAACTATTCTCTTTCTCGGTCTTTTTATAGCATCAATATCATAAGAATACACCTTTATATCAATAAGAGGACTCTTATCAAGAGCATCAAGGCCCAACACATAAATCTTATTTTCTTCTATTTTTCTTATCTCTCCAATAGAAAAAGCAATAGGATTAGGTCTTGAAGGAGACCTTGTGGAAAAAACCCCTTTTTCCTCAGGACCCCATGGGGTTATAGTCTTTAGCTTATCCCTATCTGCCCTATCAAACCAGTAGAGGACTATTATATGTTTTACATTTTCCAAACCTTGCATTGCATCTTTATATTCTTCAAAAACCTCTATAACAGACTCTTTTAATTCTTTAGCCCATCTACCTTGAAAGGGAGCCTCATCTTTAGTCTTATATGGACTGTGAATAACTCCAATAGGTCTAAGCTCCATATAAAACCCCCTTCTCCCAATTAAATATCAAGTTTTCTTGAAGTAAGCCATCTTACAACTTCAGGATCTCTGTGAGAAAAGAACGCACTTTCCTTTTTATCTAATGTTTTAATCTTTTCCATATCCTCTTCTGATAGTTCAAAATCAAAAACACTCAAATTTTCCATCATTCTCTCTTTTTTAACAGTCTTAGGAATTGCTACAATATCTCTCTGTATTAACCAACGCAAAATTACTTGAGCTACAGTTTTCTTATACTTTTCAGCAATAGAAAGCAAAACTTCATTTTGAAAAATATTATTTCTTCCTTCAGCAAAAGGTCCCCAAGCCTCGGGTTGAACATTATTTCTTCTCATAAATTCAACATCTTCATATCTTTGATAAAATGGGTGTATCTCAATCTGATTCACAGCAGGTACAATCTCATGAAAAGCAATCAAATCCATAAGACGATCAGGATAAAAATTACTTACTCCAATTGCCCTTACAAACCCATCCTTATAAAGCTCTTCCATAGCTTTCCAAGAACAATGAACATCTCCAAAGGGTTGATGAATTAAATAAAGATCAATATATTCCAATTGCAGCCTCTTTAATGATTTCCCAAAAGCTTTTTTTGTAGATTCGTAACCCGTATCTTGAATCCATAACTTGGTAGTAATAAACAAATCTTCTCTCTTAACTATTCCCTCCTGAATAGCCCTCTTTATTGCCCTACCAACTGCCTCTTCATTCATATAAGAAGCAGCTGTATCAATCAAACGATAACCTACCAATATAGCATTATAAACACACTCTTCACACTGCTCAGGGGGTATTTGAAACACCCCATATCCCAATATAGGCATTCTAACACCATTATTCAGTATTATCTCTTTCATCTTAAATACCTCCTAATCTTATTAACTCCTTTTTTGAATATCTTACTCCTTAGACTTAGCTCCAAGGCAATAGCAAATACATTTATCTTAGGAATATACTGTTAGCGGTACTACTATAGGGATATCGTTTATTTTATTAATAACTACTTTTACTTCATAAACTTCTTCAATAATATTTTCATTTATTACATCCATTGTCCCCTGAGCATATATTGTGTTATCCTTCAAAAAGATAAACTTATCACAGAATCTCAAGGCTAAATTTATATCATGAAGCACCACAAGAGCGGAAATATTTTTATTTTTTACATAATCTCTTATAATTTGCAGTACTTCAATTTGATTCTTTAAGTCTAAATTATTGGTAGGCTCATCAAGAAGTAAGATTCGAGGTTCTTGAGCTAAAGCTCTCCCTATTATCACCTTTTGAAGTTCTCCTCCTGATATTTCACTAACGCTTCTTAAAGCAATCTTTTCAAGTTTCAACTCCCCAATAATCCCTTCTACTATCTGAAGATCTTTCTCTGTAGCATCCCACTCAATATGAGGCCTTCTTCCTAAAAGAATCACATCGAATACTGTAAGATTAGAATAATCATATTTTTGGGCTACATATCCAACAAGCTTTGCAATTTCCTTTCTTTTTATACTTCTTATATCCTTTTTATTTAAATAAATGACTCCCTTTTGAGGAGAGAGAATTCTATTAATACATTTTATAAGCGTAGATTTTCCTGCCCCATTATTTCCAAGAATACCTACCATTTCTCCTTCCTTTATAGAGAAGGTTATATCTTTTAAAACAGGTATACTTCTATAGCTGAAAAAAATTCCTTGAATTTCGAGAATCATCTCCTAAACCTCACAGATAGAAGATAAAGAAAGAAAGGAGCACCAAGCAGAGAAGTAATAGCTCCTACAGGAAGTACTATAGGAGAGATTATGGTTCTTGCTAAAGTATCAGCTAAGAGTAAAAGCAAGCCTCCGAAAAGAGCAGAGGCAGGGATAAGAAATCTATAATCATTCCCCACAAATCTTCTCACAATATGAGGTGAAATAAGTCCCACAAAACCTATAACCCCAACTCCAGCGGTTATTACTGCAGAAATTAGAGAGGTTACAAGCATAGAGACAATTCTTTCTCTCTCCACGTTAACTCCAAGACTTTTTGCAGTCTCGGCCCCACTTTCTAATGCATTATAATCCCATCTTTTTAAAAGAAAATAGAAAATACCTAAAACTACTACAACAAATATTATCCTTATCTCTCTTAACGAAACTCTTCCTATATCTCCAAAGGTCCAAAAAACAACCGTAGCAATCTTGAGTTCATCGGCAAAATATTGAATAATAGTGGTTAAAGCCGAAAAAAGTGAGGAAAGAGAAACTCCAGTAAGAATCATAGCTTCCGGTGTTACCTTGAATTTTGAAGAAATAAGAATGATTAATAAAGTAGTCATCATAGCACCTAAGAAGGCAAAAAGAGAAGTTAAATAAGGAAGGGTTTGCCTAAACAATACAACAGATAAAGTTACTCCTAAAGCTGCCCCTTGAGAGATACCTAAGGTAAAGGGAGAGGCCATAGGATTCCTCAAAACACTCTGAGATATACATCCCGCCACTCCAAGGCCAACACCTGCCAAAATAGCTCCAATTACCCTTGGAATCCTTATCTGCCATACAATCAGACTTAATCTATCATCGCCCTTTCCAATAAGAAGTTTAACAAAATCCAATAAATTAACTCCTGAAGACCCTATATTTAAAGCAACGATAGAAAAAACTATTATGAGAAAAATCAATAAAAAGATAAACAAGAACTTTTTTGCTGTATATTCTTTATACTTTTTTATAGTAATTCCCTGTTCCATGATTTCACTCTTCAAGATTTACTTCTTTAAGATTTCCATAAGTTTTTACAAATTCTGGATAAATTTTCTTGCCTCTTTCTCCAAAGAAGAAGGTATAAATTTCTTGTGCTTTATTTTCTATGTCCAAATCTTTAAATTTATCAGGATAAACTACCTTTGCCACCCAAAACATATCTAATATAGCAGTATCAACATTGGTATTATAATTGTTATATGGATATATCCCATATATACTTCTATTCCTATAAGCTTTTAGAGCTTTATAAAAATTAGGATTTTTCTTAAAATCATCCCTAACAAGGTTGAGATTTCCAAGATCAACAAAGATTATATCAGGATCCCAAACCAATAACATCTCCTTCTCTATAAATATACTTCCCTTTTTACCAAGAGAATCTGCCACATTCTTTATGTAAAGAGGAGTAAAAATGGGAAAATATCCCTGAGTACTCTCTATACCCCTTGCTCCTTTGAACCCCAAGGCTCCAACATAGACGGAGGGCTTATTCTTATCTTGAATATATCTTGTCTTCAAAGCAAAGGAATTTCTTACGTTTTTAATATAAGTTATAATAGCAGAGGCTCTTGCCTCCTTGTTCAGTACCTTTCCAATAATTTCTAAAGACTTAAAAAGATCCTCATCAAAAGTCCCAAGAGTTCCGTAATTCAAGACCACTACAGGAACTTTTGTCCTTTCATACAACTTATCTGCTCCACTTTTATCAAGAAGCTGAATAACAAAAATCACATCAGGATTTACCGAGATTAATTTCTCAGGATCAGGTAAAGTGTCAGGACCTCCTTGCCCAATTATAGGGAGCTTCTCTATAATATCGAAAAATGCCATATTATAAGTCCTTCCAACAGTGTATCTTTTCTCAATATTTTCTACCCCTACAATTTTATTAAACTGATCTATATAACTCACAATCCTTAAAGCTCCAGGGCCAATAGCTACAACTCTTTTTACTGGCAGATTGATCTCTACTTTCCTACCCGCAAGATCCACTATAGTAACACTCTTTTTTGACTGAGAAAAGGAAAAGGAGGAAACAAGAATTAAAAACAGTAATAATAAGATAAATCTAAGAACAAACACATTCCTTTTCATAACTATCTTTTCACCTCTTAGTATCACTTTTTTAAAAAATTATAACACAAAAAGAAAAAGTTAAAAAGATTTGTGGTATAATAATTCCAAAGGTTTAGAAATTAAATGTGTATAAAAATAATACAAAATGCAACTCTCCGAAAATGACAAAGACATAATAATAGTAGAAGACTCTCCTACTCAGGCAGAATATTTAAGAAAGATCTTGCAAGACCATAATCTTTCCTCTCTTGTAGCTCTTTCTGGAGAAGAGGCTTTAGAGCTTTTAAAAAATAAAACTCCTAAATTAATAATATCTGATATAATAATGCCTGGAATTGACGGGTTTGAACTTTGTAAAATCGTAAAAAGTAATGAAAAATGGAAAGATATAATCATATTATTAGTTACCACTTTATCTCATCCTCAAGATATAGTAAAAGCTTTAGAAGTTGGCGCTGATGGTTTTGTAACAAAACCTTTTGATTCCAAATATCTTATAGCTACAATTCAATATCTCATCTCTCATAGAGAGTTGAAAAAACTTGGTTATACAGAAACAACTTTAGAAGTAAATATTATGGGAAAGAATTATACTCTCAGATCGACCCAAATTCAAATATTAAACTTATTACTACTTTCCTATGAAAAAGCTATTGAGAATATGGAAGAAATTCGGAAATTAAAACAGGAAATTGAAAGATTAAATAAAGAACTAAAAAAATTATATGAGAAAGACAAAGAGTACGATTTTCTAATCGAGGGAATTCCTATACCTATTATCATAATAAGAGACGTAAAGGGAGAGATTATAGGAGCAAATTCATCCGCTTTATCTTTATTTAACATGAAAAGAGAGGAGATTGTTAATAAAAATATTTTTGAAATATTAAAAACTACGACTTTCAATACCACCCAACTTAGAGAAACTCTTACACCCTCAAAAGAGAAAAGAAAGACTAAAATTAGCGCAATTCTGCCCTCGGGAGAATCTGCAGAGCTTGAAATTATAACTACCCCAATCTTTTATCAAGGATCCCCTGCTTTCCAACTTACTATAGTGAAAATTTAAATCCCTTCTCTCTAAAAAGTCTTACACAAATATCAACTATATTAGGATCGTATCTTATTCCCTTATTCATTTCTATCTCCTCTAAAGCCTTCTCAATTCCAAGAGGAGGCCTATAAGGTCTATGAGACGACATTGCTTCAACCACATCTGCTACAGCTACAATCTTAGAAGAAAGGCTTATCTCCCCATTTTTTAATCCCTCAGGATACCCTGACCCATCGAGTCTTTCATGATGTTGAAGTACAGCATGAAGCACTTCTGAAGGAAAATCTATATTTTTAAGCATGTTATACCCTATCAATGGATGAGTCCTCACTATCTCCATTTCAATATTGTTTAGTTTCCCTGGCTTATTTAAGATTTCTCCTGGAACTGCAATCTTTCCAATATCATGAAGCAGAGCCCCTATCCTAATAGCATCAACCTTATCCTTAGGCAATCCCAACTCTATCGCAATAGCCTGAGAAAGTTCTGCAACCCTCTTTTGATGATAAGAAGTGTAAGAATCTTTATACTCCATTATTGAGGAAAGAGCATTAATCACTTGATTATACAAAGAAGTAATCTTATTAAGACTTTTCCTTAAATCCGCTTCCAATTCTCTTTCCTTAGTCTTATCAAGAACATATATCAAAACCCTTTCTTTTCCAATAGGATAAATATAAGTATTTATAAATCTTATCTTCCCAGTAGGATCAATAACTTCAATCTCAAAATTTAGATTTAAATCCCCCTTGTAAACCTTTATAAGCGTATCCTTAAGAATGTTTAAACTTTCTTCTGTAAAAAAATTAAATATATTCTCTTTAAAATTATTAAAATTAAATCCTTCATAAGTGTAAGTTTTCAAGAAACTCTCATTTATGCGAGTAACTTTTATTTTTTCTATAATCTCATAAATAACCTCAGGATAAATCTCAAAATATCTATTAATCTCGTCTCCTGCAATCTTCTTTAAGGTTCTAAAATAATTAAATAGATCTGAAAGATCTACCTCAACTATAGGAAATGGGCTTTGAGATATAAAAGAAGAGTAATTTTCATAAATATAGGTTAAAAAGAATCCATCATAAACAGCTACCACTCTAAAATCATAATCTGAAAAGGGTAAAACCCTTACAAATACCTTTATTTTTTCTCCATTCTTCTTTGTTAAATAGGTTTCATAACCCCAATCTAACTTCCTCCAAGAGCTAAAATCCTCAAAGATTTCATATATATATTTATTTTTAATTTCTTCTCCTTTATATCCTGACTTCAGCTCAAAATTTAGATCGCACTCCAAGATTAATCCCTGAGAGTTTATAATAAAAATACCACCATTTAGATTTTCAAAAAATTCTCTCATAATATTAATTCTCTTAAAGTTTCCTTTTTCCTGAAGAAATTATATCATAAATTAATATATAATATTTTCTATGAGAAAGAAAAAATTTTTAATAACAATATTTTTTATACTAATATCGTTGTCATCTCTTACTTTTGCTCAAAGCATGAGTTTCAGTGGAAACATTTATATAAATTCATATTACGCATACTTTATAGGAGATCCTTCTCTTAGCTATCTTTCTTCAGATATACAAGAAGGAATATATTTTCAACAGAATTCCCACTTTTCTATAAGTTATATTTCAAAAAGTTTATCTTTAAACTTTGAATATAAATCTCAGCCCAAGGAAAAAGTAGAATCTTCCATAAAAATTGGCGATTTTTATGGAAATTTCAGCAATGAACTCTATAAAAGTATTTCTCCTCTCACCCTTTACAATAAAGTCCTAAATGGTATTTATGGAATATATGAGAAAGAAAAATTAAAGGTCGATCTAATATTTGCCAAAATTGAGGGAAGAAAAAAGACAGTAAAACTTAACGGAAACAATACTGAAGGTCCCTATTTTATTGGAGATTTCTTTTTAATCCCTTATAAAGAAAAAGTTTACTTAAATGGTAATCTCTTAAAAAGAGAGGAAGACTATATTATAGATTACACCTATGGAATAATTTATTTTAATTTTATAATATCTTCTCAAGATGAAATATTAGTAGAGTATGAGATCTCAGGAACAACTGAAATTTACAATATATTAGGTATAGGCATAGGCTACTCTCCATTTAAATTAAGCTATATCTCCTTACAAAGCACATCTACAAATATAAGAAGAAGCTTTATAGAAGGATCTCTTACTATAAAAAGAGATGAAAATAATTTTATAGAATTAAGAAATTCTTATGCTTTTCTTGGAAATAATTATTCTGGCTATGCTAACTATTTGAGATTATCCTTAAAAGGAAATATATTGAATGCCAACCTTGAAATTATAAATTCTACAGAAAGCTATCCCTACATACCAGAAATACTTGGAAATCTCAACCTTACTCCTGGAGATCAAAAGTTAAATTTTAATTTAAATTTAAACCCATTAAGTTCTATTAATTATAATTTTTTATACAACACAAGTAAGGATAATATAAAATGGTCTCATAATATAAATATTAAGCTCACTTCCTCTCAATTTTCTCTCTCCTACCGAAGGGAAAATGACAAAGAAATTCAAGGCTTTAATTTTACATACACCCCCCTAAACCTATGTGGCTTAATTCAAAAAATCAATACTTCCTCTTTTATTAAAGAGACCTATACTTTCTCTGTCTCTCCCCAAATTGGAAACTTTAATTCCTCTTTTCACTTCTCACAAAATAATCAATTAATAGATTCCTCTTATCTAAAAGAACAAGTAGTAGGAGGAAGTATAACTTTAATAGGAAAAATCTTTGACTTTTCCATAGGTGGAAAATACAAAATAGAAGAAAATTTAGATCCTCAAACTCCTATTCCAGTCTCTCAAAATTTTATCACCGATGGTGAAACTTATATGTTTGAACTTCAATACACTCCTCTTCAAGACTCTATAAGCTTGTATATAAATAACATATACGTTAAAAACAATGAAACTTTTACCTACTATCTCCCAGACCATACAACCAAAACTTACACAGTAAATTATTACCTTTACAACAACACTGTCTTTGTATTTTTCATTGATGAAGAAGGAGAAAATCCTCCTCCAGCAGGCCTTAACATAACTATAAATTATCAGACTCTTCTTCCTCAGAAGATTTTTTTACAAAATATCTTCTCAAAGATAAGAGTAAAATACCTTAACTTGAACACATTATTAACTCTTCAGAAAAATAACGATAATAATCTCATATACCACAACATATCTTTATATACCTATGGAATGCCTGTAAAAAATCTCTGGCTAAGCCTCACAGCAAATAAAGATATAGAAATAAAAAGAGGAAATCTAACCTTAAATAGTAATTACTATCTCAAACCTTCTTCTTTAAATTTCAATCTTTATTATAACGAGAATGAAAATATAGAAACCTTATCTTTAAAGACTAATCTAAATCTTTCTATAACTCCTTACAACCTTATTCTCTATTGCGAATACTATCAAAATCTCTATTATGAAAACTTCTACAAAAATATTTCCTTATCCTTGGAATTAAAAAGATCATTTTCTTTTGGAGATCTTAAGGCAAAAATCATTAAGAGCAAAAAAGAAGCCTCTTACTCACTACCTCCTTATAAAAAGGACACTCAAAGCCTATCTATATCAAGAGCAATCAATGAATATCTAAGTAGTGAAATATCCCTATCCTATGAATGCTATAGCAATAATGCAGAAAACTACACAATAACTCTATCTATAATTCCTATAAAAACTTTGCCAAATTCACTGTTTTTTATAAGATATTCGCAAAATAAAAAAGATACAACTTTGCACATCTTGCAACTTGGAGGAAATATATCCTTAGATTTTTAACCTTATCCAAATTACAAAAATAAAAAATTTTATGTATAATTTTTACTATGAAAAACGTTTTTCTAATAATATTTATAATCATATCACTCATTTCCCCCTCCTTCTCTCAGAGTCTCAATGTAAATGGAAATATTTACACAAATACGTATTTCTCCATATTTTCAGGAGATTCGTATCTTTTATCTCTTACTACCGATATCCTTAAAGGAATATATATTTATCAAAACTCTCAATTTTTCTTAAATTACCACATCCCCAAGTTTACTCTTGATTTTTCTTACATATCTCATCCTATAGATACTATGGAGTTATTTTTAAATTTATCGGAATTTAAGATTAAATTTAGTAACATCATAGACCTAACCCTTTCTCCTCTTTCTCTATATAATAAAAGGGTTAATGGAGTTTACACATCATACAGCAATAATCTTTTCTCACTACAAAGCCTAATTTCTAAAATAGAAGGTGCTAAAAAATATAAAAAATTTTACGGAGACAATACTCCTGGACCTTACTTTCTTCAAGATACATCTATCACCCCTCTTAGTGAAAGAATATATTTAAATGGAAACCTTCTACAAAGAGACTTCGATTACACTATAGATTATAGACAAGGAATATTATTATTTAACTTTGTAATCACACCGAATGATCTAATAGTTATAGAATATGAATCCTCTAACATAAGTGAAATTTACAATCTTTCGGGAATATCTATAGGGATGAGCTTTCTAAACTTATCTTACCTCAACATAGAAAATCCAAGCAATAATACCAAAAATAATTTTTTAGAAGTAGGCATAAATATTGAAAAAGATGAAAATAACTTGATAAATATTAGAAGATCTTTTTCTTTTAATAATTGGGAATATTTAGGACACGCAGATTATTTAAAATTGGCGTTAAGTAAAGATTTTCTAATAACTTCTTTTGAATACTTATATGCAGATAAAGATTATTCCTATAAGCCTGAGATTTTAGGAAATAATAATCTTGTACCAGGCTCAAAATATACCTATTTAAATCTAAATCTATTCCCTTTTTCACCTTTAAGTTATTCTTTTAATTTAGAGCGGAAAAATAACACTGAAACAGAATATTCAAAACAAAATCATAATCTTATATTAGATACCAATAATCTCAAAACAAAATTATCCTATAGTTACAAAAATCAAAAAGAAGAAATTGAAATAACCTATACATATAACCCTCTATCCTTAAATGGTATGTACAAAAAAAATATTACAACCCAGTCTATAAGTGAGACTTACAGTATTTCTCTCTCCCCAATAGCAGAATTTTTAAACCCATACTTTATATTACAGTCTAGCACTCAAAATTATTATGACAAATCTTATCTTAAAGACCTTTCTTACACCATAGGAATAAATATAAGGGCTAAAAATTTTGAATGCAATATAGGAGAAAGCTTTAATAAAAAAGAAAACTTATCCTCTAAAGAATATATCTATTTAGCTCAGATCTATATGACTGATGGATTAAACTATTCTTTTTATTTTTCATACACTACCCTCGATATAAGCTCCGTAAGTGTCTATATTAATAACATCCCTATTCAAAACGACAGTACCTTCACCTATCTTCTCCCTGATGGTACCTCCAAAACCTACAGAGTAAATTTATATATCTACGAAAATAGAGTAGATATTTTCTTCCTTGATAATGAAGGTATACATCCTCCTCCTCCAGACCTTTCCATAACCGTATACTATCCAATAGCCATTCCTCAAGAAAGCTACCTTTTAAGTCAAAATTTACAGTTAAAATTTATAAATCCTAAAAGAAGTTTTTCTATATCTTTGCAGAGAATCGAAAAAGATCTCAACTATGAACATATTATAAATTTATCGACTCAAGGTACAATCTTTGAAAACGCTTGGTTAGATCTGGCAAATATTTATAAATTTTATGAAAAGAATAACCGATTCTCATTTAAATTTGTGTATTCTTTCACCCCTTCCTACTTATATTTAGACCTCAACATAAATAGTTTTCCCTATGCAAAAACAATAACTTCTAAATTTAATCCAGTATTGATTTGGGGAGAAAACTTCCTAAACCTTTCCTTCGAATATTTTGAAAATACATACTACGATATATACTTTAGGTTCCTCTCTCTCATCCTAGAAGTTAAAAAGAAGATTTCCCAAAAAGAACTAAAACTTCGACTTCATAAAACATGGAGAGAATATACCCCATCAACTAACCTTGGTACTTATTTATTAAATTCCGAGTCTATAAACCTTTCGGAGGATCTTCAGAGAGGAAAATATGAGTTCTCTTTAGTCCATGAAAGATATAATACTGGTTTAGATAAATATTTAATAACTATCAATTATATACCTAAAAATCTTTCTCAGAAATTTTTGTATAATTATTTCTATTTAAAAGGAATATATCATAGTTTAGCTCTAAATCATTCTTTTATTCTCCAAATAGGAAGTAATATTTCTGTGAGTTTTTAAAATAGACATAAATTTGACATACTCCTATTTAAGTAGTATTATTATCAAGGAATTTTAGTGTATGAAAGGAGCGAATAACTTGTGAGGAACAAATTCTACATTACAACTCCCATATATTACTCAAACTCTGAACCCCACATAGGTACTGTTTACACCACTATAGTTGCGGATACCTTTGCTCGTTTCTATAGACTTAAAGATTATGATGTATTCTTCCTCACAGGCCTTGATGAACACGGGCAAAAATTAGCAAGAACAGCTCAAGAAAAAGGTTATATGCCTCAAGAATATGTAGACATGATGGCACAGAAATTTTTAGAAACTTGGAAAAAAATTGGCATAACCAATGATGACTTTATAAGAACTACTCAAAAAAGACATGAAGAGGTGGTACAAAAAGTCTTTCAAAAATTATACGATGAAGGATATCTATATAAGGGAAGCTATGCGGGTTGGTACTGTACTCCATGTGAAACTTTTTGGCAAAAGGAAGACCTTCATGATGGAAATTGCCCATCCTGTGGAAGACCTGTAGAATGGCTCGAAGAAGAAACTTATTATTTTAAGCTTTCTGCCTTTGCAGAGCCACTATTGAAATATATCGAAGAGCATCCCGAATTTGTATACCCTGAAACAAGAAGAAATGAGGTTATAAGCTTCATAAAAAGCGGTTTAAAAGATATAAGTGCCACAAGAACCACTGTAAAATGGGGTGTTCCCGTTCCCTTTGATCCAAAGCATACCGTATATGTATGGTTTGATGCTTTAGTAAACTATATAAGTGCCTTAGGATATTTAACCAATGACGACACAAAATTCAAAAGATATTGGCCTGCAGATATTCATCTCATAGGAAAAGACATACTTAGATTCCACGCAATTATATGGCCTGCTATACTTATGGCTTTAAACATTCCACTGCCCAAGACAGTGCTTGCCCACGGATTCTGGACTATAAAAGGTGGTAAGATATCTAAATCAAAAGGGAATAGAGTGGATCCTCATGAATTGATAAACCTTTATGGAGTAGACGCTCTTAGGTATTTCCTACTGAGAGAAGTACCCTTAGGACTTGATGGAGAGTACAGCGATGAGGCCTTCCATAGAAGATATCACTCTGATCTTGCCAACGATTTAGGAAACTTAGTAAACAGAGTTCTTACAGTAGCCGAAAAATACACTGAAGGAAAAGTACCAGAGCCAAAAGAATTTAAAGAAGAAGATACTTACTTACTTCAAAAGGGTGAAGATGTGGCTAATAAAGTAGAAGAGGCAATGGCAAATTTCAATCCTGCCAATGCTTTAACACAAATATGGGAAGTAATTCAAGAAGCAAACAGATACATAGATCAGCAAGCCCCTTGGAATTTAGCTTCTTCTGGTGATAACGACAGACTAAATACGGTTATCTATACCTTATTAGAGACCTTACGAAAAATTTCTATAATGCTTTATGCCTTTATACCTAACACTGCAGAAGAAATCCAGAGACAGTTAGGATACAAAGATGTACAATTTGCATGGGACCTAATTAAAGATGTTAAAATACCTGTAGGACAAAAATTAAATAAAGGTAAAATTTTATTCCCAAGAGTAGAAAGAAAGGAAGAAAAAGAGGTAGCTGAAGAGAAAAAAGAAGAACCTAAAATAACTATTGAAGAATTTAAGAAAATAGACTTAAGAATAGCAAGAGTTATTTCTGCAAGAAAGGTAGAAAATAGTGACAAACTATTACTTCTTGAGATTGATCTTGGAGACGAAAAGAGGCAAATTGTGGCTGGAATAGCAGAATACTATAAACCAGAAGAACTTATAGGTAAAGAAATAGTTGTCGTTTATAATTTACAACCTGCTAAAATAAGAGGCTATGAATCTCAAGGAATGCTTCTTGCTGCAAAAGATAACAAAGGAAGACTTGCTATTTTAACTCCTGAAAAAGAGGTAGATCCAGGATCGAAGGTGAGCTAAATGCCTATAGCCCTTTATAGAAAATGGAGACCACAAACCTTTGAGGAAGTTGTAGGGCAGGAACACATAGTAATTACCCTACAAAACAGCCTGAGATACAACCATATTGGCCACGCGTATCTTTTCGCAGGACCAAGAGGTACAGGAAAAACTACTATTGCAAGAATCCTTGCAAAAGCATTAAATTGTGTTCAAGGGCCTACCCCAACTCCGTGCCTAAAATGTGAGTCCTGTGTTGAGATTGCAGAAGGAAGAAGTATAGATGTGATTGAAATAGACGCTGCCTCAAACAGAGGAATAGACGAGATAAGAGATATTAGAGAGAAAGCAAGACTCCTTCCTGTAAGAGATAGATATAAAGTTTA
Organism: Dictyoglomus thermophilum H-6-12; assembly: GCF_000020965.1. Lineage (NCBI taxonomy): Bacteria > Pseudomonadati > Dictyoglomota > Dictyoglomia > Dictyoglomales > Dictyoglomaceae > Dictyoglomus > Dictyoglomus thermophilum. The sequence goes on from NC_011297.1 coordinate 1,949,636, forward strand.
CATTATAGATGAAGTCCATATGCTAACCAACGAGGCCTTTAATGCCCTCCTAAAAATTCTTGAAGAGCCTCCAGAGCATGTAGTATTTATCATGGCAACTACAGAACCTCAAAAGGTTCCTTTAACCATTTTATCAAGATGCCAAAGATTTGATTTTAGAAGACTTACAAGGGATGAAGTAATAAAACAACTAGCAAAAATTGCAGAAAAAGAAGGAGCAAAAATATCCGAAGGTGCTTTAAGACTTATAGCCATACAATCCCAAGGCTCTATGAGAGATGCTATAAGCCTTTTAGAGCAACTGTTAGTCTATTCTGATCAGGAAATTACCGAAGAACTTGCCAGAAATCTTCTTGGCCTTCCTACTTATGAATTTACCTACAACTTTGCAAAAGCTCTTGGTGAATATAACATCCTTGAAGGATATAGCCTGCTTCAGCAAATCTTTCAAATGGGGAAAAACCCTCAGCAATTTGCAAAGGAGCTACTACAACACTTCAGAAACTTACTTCTATTAAAAGCTGATGAAAGAATAGGAAATCTTCTATCTCTAACCCAAGAAGAATTTGAAGAACTAATGCAAGAAACAAAATTATATACGATAAAAAGGCTTCAGGATATTATTGACCAACTTCTTATCCTTGAAAATAGGCTTAGAGACCTTACCAATGCACCTCTTGTTATGGAAATGATTCTCTTACCATTATTTATGAAAGAAGAAACTGCTGAAACTCAGCCAATCAGTCAGCCTTTAACTCAAGCAGTCTCTTCTTCACCTAAAGGCGAAGAAAAAACAGAAGAAAAGGATAAAAAAGAGGAAATTGTCACAGGAAAACCTAATATAGACGAGATTATTGACAAATGGCCCCAACTTCTTGCAAAGATTAAAAGAAGAAAAATCTCCTTAGAAGCCATGTTGAGAGAAGCAAGAATTATAGAAATAGATCAGGACGGTAAATTGATCCTTGGACTTCCTAAAAACTTCTCTTTTCTTAAAGAAAGGCTTGAGGAAAGGCCTAATAGACTATTAATTGAAGAAGAATTTAAAAAAGTATATGGTTTCCCTATACAAGTAAAATTTATAACTATTGAGGATAATCCAACCTTAGGTAATCCTGAAAAAGAAAATCCTAAAAAAGAAGAGAAGACATTATCCACTGATGACGTCAAAAATATGTTTAAGGGTAAATTAATAGAATAGGAGGGATAGAGTGAAAAATCCATTTGAGGCAATGAAACAACTTAAAAAACTTCAGGAAAAAATGGCAAAAATAGAGGAAGAATTAGAACAAACTTTAGTAGAAGGTACTGCAGGAGGGGGAGTAGTAAAAATAATAATGAATGCTAAAGAAGAGATAAAGGAGGTAAAAATAGACCCTGAGGTGGTAAATAAGGATGAAGTAGATATATTAGAGGACCTTATTGCAGCTGCATTAAGAGACGCCCTTACAAAAGCAAAAGAAAAATCAGCAGAAAAGATGGGAAGTCTCGCCGATGGACTTCCTTTACCACCTGGGCTCTTTTAGTAAATGGCAGAAAAAAGCATTTTTGAAAAGCTCATTGACGAGCTAACAAAGATCCCTGGAATTGGGCCTAAATCAGCCCAAAGAATTGCTTTTTACCTCTTAAAACAGCCACAGGAAAGTGTGGAAAGCCTTGCAAACACCATTTTAAAAGTAAAAAAAGAGATAAAACACTGTTCCATATGTTTTAACATTACTGAAAAAGACCCCTGTGAAATCTGTTCAAACCCAGAAAGAGATAAAACAACCATATGTGTAGTAGCAGAACCTAAAGATCTGTGGGCTATAGAAAAGACCTCTAAATTTAATGGGGTTTACCATGTCCTTGGAGGACTTATATCTCCATTAGATGGCGTATTTCCTGAAGATCTAAGAATAAAAGAGCTCATAGAGAGAGTTAAAAAAGGAGAGATAAAAGAAGTTATTCTTGCCACCGACTCTACCCCAGAAGGAGAAGCAACAGCCATGTATATTGCAAGGCTTCTTATGGAATATCCTGTAAAAGTCACTAGACTTGCTCACGGACTTCCTGCAGGTACAGAACTTGATTTTGCCGATGAGATAACCCTCATTCATGCATTGGAAGGAAGAAAGGAATTAATATTATAATAAGTATAAAGAAGGAGGTTATAGTATGAAAGATATGCTAGAAATTCGATGGCATGCAAGGGCAGGGCAAGGAGCAAAAACAGCTTCTTATCTCCTTGCTGAAACAGCCATGGAGGCTGGAAAATATATCCAAGCATTCCCAGAGTACGGTCCAGAAAGAACAGGAGCACCCATGAAAGCATACACAAGAATAAGTGACAAGCCTATAAGAATTCATAGCCAGATATACAACCCTGATGTGGTAGTAGTTCTCGACAAGACCCTTATCGGAAAAGTCAACGTATTAGAGGGGCTTCCATCTGACGGAATAATCATTGTAAACACCACTCAGCCTCCCGAAGAAATAAGAGAACAGCTTGGAATCTCTGACCGAAAAATTTACACTGTAGATGCTACTGGTATAGCCTTAGAGACTATTGGAAGACCTATACCAAATACTCCTATGCTTGGAGCCTTAATTCGTGTAGTTCCAATAATAAGCTTAGATGAAGTTCTCAATCAGTTTAGAAAGAAATTTGAAGGAAGGTTTAAACCCGAAGTAATAGAGGGTAACCTTCAAGCAATAAAAAGAGCTTACGAGGAGGTAAAGGGAGAATGAAATTACCAGGATGGAAAGAATTAGTAAATATAGGTCCTATTGTACCTGCACAAACTTCTAAAGAGTATAAAACGGGTGATTGGAGAACCTTCAGACCTGAAATTGATTATAGCAAGTGCACTACATGTCTGTTTTGCTGGCTCTTCTGCCCCGATTCTGCAGTAAAATTTGACGGACAAAAAGTCTACATTGATTATGATTACTGCAAAGGTTGTGGTGTTTGTGCAGCTGAATGTCCTGTCAAAGCAATAACTATGAAAGAAGAAGAAAAATAAAGGAGGGAAGAGGAAATGAAAACTCAAATTAAAAGAATTGCTATAGAAGGTAATGAGGCAGCAGCATTAGCCTTTAAGCAAGTAAATCCTGATGTAGTTGCTGCCTATCCTATAACACCTTCTACTGAGGTAGTTCAGAAATTCTCTGAATATGTAGCCAATGGAGAGGTAGATACAGAATTTGTACCCGTAGAGAGTGAACACAGCGCCATGAGTGCATGTATTGGTGCTGCTGCCGCAGGAGCAAGAGTAATGACTGCTACAGCCTCCCAAGGACTTGCTTTAATGTGGGAGATGCTTTATATTGCATCAGCCCTCAGACTCCCTATCGTTATGTCCGTATCAAACAGAGCTTTATCTGCTCCAATAAATATTCATGGAGATCATAGCGATGCTATGGGAGCAAGAGATTCTGGCTGGATACAAATCTTTTCTGAAAATGTGCAAGAAATATATGATAATATCTTTCAAGCAGTAAAAATTGCAGAACATCCCGATGTAAGACTTCCTGTAATGGTAGGATACGATGGATTCATCACAAGCCATTCAGAAGAGATGATAGAAATACTCGAAGACGATGTAGTAAGAAATTTCATAGGCAAATATAAACCAAAATACACCTTGCTCGATGTAGATAATCCTATAGCCGTTGGTCCCCTCGCTCTAACCGATTCCTATTTTGAGTTCAAAGTAGCACAGGCTTATGCCCTTGAAAATTCTCTTCCAATTATAAAACAGGTAGGCAAGGAATACGGTGATCTTACAGGAAGATATTATGATGTAATAGAAAGATACAGAACTGAAGGAGCAGAATATATCATAGTTGCTATGAGCTCTACAGTGGGGACCGCAAGAGAAGTGGTCGATACCCTAAGAGAAAAGGGACTTCCTGTGGGACTTCTTAAGATTAGAGTATTTAGACCATTCCCTACCGAGGATATTATAAATGCTCTTAAAGATGCAAAAGTAATAGGAATCCTTGACAGAAGCATGGTACCTGGATCCTTCGGCGGACCACTCTATCACGAAATTACCTCTGCCTTCTATCATTACGAAAAAAGGCCTATCGCTCAAGCATATGTGTATGGCCTTGGAGGTAGAGATATCACTACTCAACATATAGAAAAAGTATTTGAAGAGCTCATAGATATAGGTAAGAAAGGAAAGCCAAATCCTCTTACCTATATCGGAGTAAGAGAATAGGAGGTGCTAAAAATGGCAATTAATTTAAGGGAAATAGCCTTAAAAGAGGAAAAATTAGTTAGTGGACATAGATTGTGTGCAGGTTGTGGAGCAAGCATCATCGTAAGAATGGTCCTTAACGCTATAGACGAACCCGTAGTAGTAGCTAATGCCACCGGATGCCTTGAAGTTGCCACAACCATATTCCCCTTTAATGCATGGAATGTACCATGGATACATTCTGCCTTTGAGAATGCAGCAGCAACTATAGCAGGAGTAGAGGCAGCATACAAAGCCTTAAAGAGAAAAGGAGAAATAGATAGGGAAATAAGGTTTATAAGCTTCGCCGGAGATGGTGGAACATACGACATTGGACTTCAGGCTCTCTCTGGAGCAATAGAGAGAGGACATAGAGCAGTATTTATCTGCTACAATAACGAAGCATATATGAACACAGGAATCCAAAGATCAGGAGCAACCCCAAGAGGTGCTTTCACTACTACATCTCCTGCAGGAAAAGCAATTCCTGGAAAACCTCAGAAAAGAAAGAACTTAACAGAAATGATGGTGGCAAATGGAGCAAAATATGTGGCTCAAGCATCACCAAGTCACTGGAGAGATTTAATGGAGAAGGTAAAAAAGGCGGTAAACACCGATGGACCCGCCTTTTTAAATATATACTCCACATGTCCAAGAGGATGGAGAACTCCCGATAATTCTGCCATAAGTATTGCAAGACTTGCAGTAGAAACCGGTGTATGGCCTCTCTACGAAGTAGAGAATGGAAAATACAAGATAAATTACAAACCGCCAAAAGGATTTAAACCTGTCGAGGAGTTCTTAAAAGTACAAGGAAGATTTGCACACCTCCTCAAACCAGAAAATGCTCATATATTAGAAGAATTCAAAAAAGATATAGAAGAAGAATGGAAAAGACTCCTCAGTATGGAAGAAGCTACAAATAAATAAATATCATGAAACCAAAAAGGCTCCCCCTTCACGGGGGAGCCATCCATTTTAAAATGACTAAGAACAGTTATAAACTTGGTGTTCATCTTTTCAGAGGTGGAAGATCAGTATTAGAAGATATAAAATTACTTCGAATAAATACTGCTCAACTTTTTTCAGGAAATCCAAGAAGCTATAAACCTACCAATGAGAAACTTCCAATCTTTCCCTTTAATTCTGTTTTTATCCATGCTCCTTATGTAGTAAACATAGCATCTCCCGATGAAAAAGTCTTTAATCTCTCTATCAAAAAAGTCATAGAAGAATTAAGACTTGCAGAAGAATTAGACTGGGAAGGACTAATAATACATCCTGGAAGTAGTAAAAAGATGGGAAAAGAGGTAGCTAAAAAGAACTTTTTCAAAGCCCTTGAAAAAATTTTAGAAGAAGATATAAGAGCTAAACTCATAGTTGAAAACAGCGCAGGAGAAGGTGACGGTTGGGGTTCAACCTTAGAAGACTTTTACTCCATATATGAAGAATTCCCAGTAGTATATTTTTGTATTGATACTTGTCACCTCTTTGCAGCAGGGTACAACTTGAAGAATCCGAGGGTATGCCAATCAATCTTTCATTCTTTCTTTGAAAAGATTCCCATGGAAAAATTAGTGCTGATTCACGTAAATGATTCTCACTTTCCTTTAGGATCCCATAGAGATCAACATGCTCACATAGGAAAGGGGGCTATTGGGATAGGAGGATTTAAAAATCTTTTAAGTATCCCAGAAATAAGAAAAATTCCTCTTATCCTCGAAACCCCCAAAGACACTCCAATGGCAGACCTCTATAATTTACATACCATAAGAAAGATCTTAGAAAATTCCGATTAATCTTTTAGATTTCTCTTTGCAAACTTCATCTTTTCATAAGTATGGAAAGTACCGCCACCCTCGTGTCCATTGAAAGGATAAACTTTTATCTCCTTTTCTCCTCCATAATAGTTATATGCAGCAAAGACCGTTGAGGGTGGACATATATTGTCCATAAGAGCCACTGAAAATAGTGCTTTTGCCTTTGCTCTTACAGCAAAATTTACCCCATCAAAATAAGATAAGGTTTTAAAAACCTTATCCACATGATCCCTATGAGTCTTAAGATATTGCACTATTTCTTGGTATGGATATCCATCCGTTATCTCTACTGCTCTTCTATAATGGCATAAAAAGGGTACATCAGGCATTGCAATCTTAATATCTATACCTACATAAGGGGCAAGTCCTGCAACTGCTATGGTAATACCTCCCCCTTGACTTCCTCCTGTTATTCCAATTCTCTCTCTATCCACATCAGGAAAAGCCATAAGGGTCTCCACAGCCCTTACCGCATCAGTAAATACTCTCCTGTAATAATACTTCTTAGGATGGAGAATACCCCTTGTCATAAATCCAGAGTACTGAGGATCGAAAGGTTCATCATCATAGTCAGGAGTATTACCAGGGCTCCAAGAACTCCCTTGTCCTCTTGTATCCATTATAAGATGAATAAATCCCATATTTGCCCATAAAAGAAAATCATAAGCAAAACTTCTTCCCCCACCATATCCTATATACTCCACTATACCCGGCAGTTTTCCCGATCTATTTTTAGGAGCTATTAACCATCCCTTTATTCTTTGTCCTTTATATCCTGAAAAGGTTACATCATAGGTATCCACAAGCTCAAGGCCAAAATCTACCTTCTCAAAAATAGGATTCAAAGGATATTTTTTAGACTCTTCCAAAGTCTCCTTCCAAAAACTATCAAAATCCTCAGGCTCCTCTCTTTCAGGCAGATACTTCCAAAGTTCCGATAAAGGTAAATCAAAAAAAGCCATAATACAACCCCCTTTCCAATGTTATAATTTGCTTAAAAACTTATTAAGATTTTCAAAACTACCTATAATGTATAGAATATCGCCCTTTTGTATTCTTTCAGAAGGAGAAATATTGCTAATTAAATCTGAGCCTCTCTGAATAGCAATTATAGATAATCCATAATTTTTACGAAGATCAAGTTCTTGTATTGTCTTACCAACAATCGCTTCTGGAGGTTCTAACTCAAAGATCTTAGTATTTGCATAAAATTCCATATAATCTATAACGTTTGGAACTACTAGTCTCTGAGCAATCCTTACCCCCATATCTCTTTCTGGATACACCACAAGATCTACACCTATTTTATCAAGAATCTTCTCATGAGGCTCACTTATAGCTCTTGCAATAACAAATTTTACTCCAAGTTCTTTAACTAACAGTGAGGTAAGTACACTCGCCTCTATATCATGAGCAATGGAAACTATAACTACATCTACATTTTGTACGCCAGCTTCTCTTAATGCATTTATATTTGTAGAATCCAAAACTTTAGCATAAGAAACATAATCTTTAATTTCTTCTACTTTATTCTCATCCTTATCAATGGCAATCACTGAAAACCCCATTCTCTCAAGAGTAACAGCTACTGAAGCCCCAAACCTACCAAGACCTATTACTGCAAAACTGTTTAATCTTGACTTATCAAGGCCAGCTCTTTTTAACCTATAAGATAAAGATTTCATAAATTAACCTATACTCACCTCCTCAGAAGGATACTCAATTTGTGATCTCTTAGAGAAAGGTATTAGAACCGCCATACCCGCAGTAACGGTACCAACCCTTCCTAAAAACATAGTCAAAATAATAACAATTCTTGCAAAAGGGGAAAGATAAGGAGTAATTCCTGTAGAAAGTCCTACAGTACCAAAGGCAGATACTACCTCAAAAAGTATATTTAAGGGTGGAAAGGGCTCAGTAATAAGAAGCAAAAACCAACTAACAACTACCAAAGTTAATGAAAGCAGAAATACTGTATATGCTCTTTTTACATTTTCCCAAGGTATAGCTCTGTCCTTAAAACGTACACTTTTTCTCTCAAGAATAACAGCAGTAACACTTAACCACAAAACAAGAAAGGTTACTGTTTTTATTCCTCCTCCAGTACCTCCAGGAGAAGCTCCAATAAACATTAAAACTATGAGAAAAAGCAATGTAGAAGGGTTCATTTTACCAATATTCAAGGTATTAAAACCAGCTGTCCTAGGAGTTACAGCCTGAAAATAGGAACCTAAAAGTTTGCCCCATAGATTTAGAGGCCTTAATGTATTTGGGTTATTATATTCAAGTACAAAAATTATGAGAGTACCAATTACAATTAGAAATAAAGTAGTAAGTAGAGCCATCTTAGTGTGTAAAGAAAGATGCATTCTTATGCCTCTAATTTTCTGAATTATATCATGTATAACAATAAATCCTATTCCTCCAACTATAATAAGAGTCGTAATAGTAAAAACAAGATGAGCATTAGAAACGTATTCAGTGAAGCTCTTAAAACCGCCTATTAAGTCAAAACCAGCATTACAAAAAGCAGAAACAGAATGAAAAACAGCAAATTTTATACTCTTCAGAAGAGGATAATTTTTAATAAAAACAAAAAACAAAGAAAAGGCCCCTATAGTCTCAAAAACAAAAACAGTTATCAAGACATTTCTCAAAAAAGAAACAATACCTCTTAAAGAGGTAGCATTTAAAGAATATTGCAAAATTAGTCTTTCTCTAAGTTGAATTCTTCTATTTAAAAGAAGCATCATTCCTGTAGCAATTACAGCATAACTTAAGCCACCAATCTGTATAAGAAGAAGAATTACTAAATGCCCAAAATCAGACCAATAAGTACCTGTATCAACCACAACAAGCCCAGTAACACAAGTTGCCGACGTTGCTGTAAAAAGTGCGGTAAGAAAATCAGTAAATTTACCCTGACTAGAGGATATGGGAAGGGTTAATAAAACAGCTCCAGTAAGTATTATGACTAAGAAACTTATAATGAAGAAGGCTGCAGGATTAATTCCCCTCTTCTTAGGAGCTAATTCATTCTCTATCATAAAAAGGTTAAAAATTCACCTCTTTTCCTTAAAAACAAACTCTAAGAGCACATTCAAGTATTTTATATCAGAGGTTAACCATCGTCAAATTTGCCAAAATTTTATATAATATATTACAATTATGATCGCTTTTACTAAAACAAAGACTTTTATATATAAATTTCCAGTTATAGTAAGCACTTTATTGTTAATACCATTATTAATTATAGTCCTTGTCAATGTAAACACAACAAGTCACTATATAATATTCTCTCTTGAAAGTGAAAAGTTTACCCAATCAAAAATTTTAAATATCTTATCAGATCTAAATAATAGAGTTAATAAAGATAATTTTAAAGCTTATCTCACTCTTGAGCCATTAAGTATAAAAGATAATACCTTTCCTAAAGGATCCCTTATACTCTATGTGAATAAAGATAATAAAAAACTTATTTTAGATTTTATCAAAAAGCACAACATAAAAAAATTTCTCGAAATATCTAAAATAAACGTACCTACCTTAGAAATAAAACCTGTAAAAATTGCTGTTCTTGAATCAGGAGATACATTTTATCTTTATAACTCATTAAACATGCTAAACTTTGCCTATCATAAAATAACTCCAGAAGATATCAAGAAAAATGCCTTAGATATCAATAATTTCGATATATTAATCATTCCCCCAGGCACATCTCATACTATAGCCAAAAACCTTGGAGAGATTGGAGGAAAGAAAATAAGAGAGTTTATAGAAAAAGGAGGAAACTACATAGGTATATGCGCAGGAGCCTACTTACTCTTATCAGATAGTACCCACGGAATAGAATCCTTAAAATTTTTAAAAGATATAGAAACCCTAAACCAAAAACCTTGGAATATTGGAATGGGAGTCCTAAAAATAAAAATGAAAGAACACCCTATAACATTAGGTCTCAATTATGAAGAACTACCAGTCATATATATCAATGGACCTATAATTAAAAATATAAACCCTAATTATAATATTGCCTCATATCTACCTCTATCCTCTCCGAAAGATTTTCTCAATAATCTCCCCAATCTCTATGAACTAAATAAGATAATAACTACTGGTATCGCTCTATCGCATATACCTTTTAAAAAGGGTGACATAATTCTTTTTTCTTTTCATCCAGAATTAAACTCTTTACCTGGTACCTCAATCAAACTCTCAGATCCATATAATTTAAGGTTATTGTTTAATGCTATATATTTTTCAATTAACAGTTAAATTTTAAACTTTCCTTAATTGAACAATACAA